>JADGAL010000166.1 GCA_015232025.1 Alphaproteobacteria bacterium | reverse complement strand
GTTTTTCGTTGCCCACCGCGACGCGTCGGCCCTCGACCGCGCCCACCACGCCGCGGCCGGGCAGCCAGTGGACATCGTGCGCTTCGCACGCGGGCAGGGCGCGTTGCGTGACGGCGGCGAGCACCGCTTCGGCCAGCGGATGGACGCCGCCTCGTTCGAGCGCGGCGGCCAACCGCAGGGTTTGATCATCGGCCTGGATCGCGACGACCTTGGGCCGGCCCTCGGTCAGCGTGCCGGTCTTGGCGACCACCAGCGTGTCGACCTTCTCCAGGCGTTCCAGCGCCTCGGCCGAGCGGACCAGGACGCCGGCCCGCGCGCCCCGGCCGATGGCGACCATGATCGCCATCGGCGTGACGAGGCCCAGCGCTCCCGGACAGGCGACGATCAGCACCGTCATGGCCACCGCCAGCCCATGGGCGGGCGACACCCGGACGCTCCAGGCGACCAAGGCCGCCAGGGCGACGGCCGCCGCCGCCGCGAGGAACCAAGCCGAGACGATGTCGACGGCGCGTTGGATCGGCACGCGGCCTTGTTGCGCCTCGACCACCATCCGCGCGATGCCGGCCAGCACCGTGTCGGGCCCAACCCGTTCGGCCCGCATGACCCAGGCGCCGGGGCCGTTGACGGTGCCGCCGGTGACCGCGTCGCCGGGCTGTTTGAGCACCGGGATCGACTTGCCGGTCAGCATCGATTCGTCGACGCCGCCGCGACCATCCAGCACCGTGCCGTCGACCGGCACCGCCTCGCCACGGCGAACCCGTAGGCGATCGCCGGGAAGGATGCGCGACAGCGGCACCTCCTGCTCGCCGCCGTAATCGGACAGACGATGGGCGGTGCGCGGCGCCAGACGGAGCAACGCGCGGATGGCGCCTCCGGCGCGCTCGCGGGAGTGCAGTCCCAGCACCTCGCCAAACAGCGCCAGCACGGTGATCACCGCGGCGGTCTCGTAATAGACGTCGGTCATGCCCTCGGGCAGGATCTGGGGCGCCGTGGTGGCGATCACGCTGAACGAGAACGCCGCCACCACCCCCAAGGCGATCAGCGCGAACATGTTGGGCCGCCCTTGCCGGAAGGCGCGCCAGCCCCGCGCCAGCGGTCGCCTGCCGGCCCACAGCACCACCGGGGCGGCCAGCGCCAACTCCAGCCACACCGCCAGGACCAGCGGAAAGCCGCCCAGGCGGGTGGCCGTCTCGATCACCACCAAGGCGACCGTCAAGGCGGCGCTCAAACGGAAACGCCGCGTCAGGTCGGCCAGTTCGGGATTGGGCGGGTCGGTGGCCGAGTCCGCCTCGGGGTCCAGCGCCATGCCGCAGATGGGGCAAGCGCCGGGACCGCGTTGGCGGATCCGCGGATGCATCGGGCAGGCGTGGACGACGTCGTGCGAACCGGTCATCGAGGTGGGAACACCCCGCCGGCCGCGGCGGTTCTCTGGTCAACCAGCGGCCATTGCGGCCGCGGCCAAGGGGGCCGGCACGGCACCCGCCCGGCGAGGGGCGAACATAAAGGCGGCTGAAGCGTGATGCCCCCTCGGGCGTCACGCTTCAGCCGGCGGCGATGCTTTTGTCCTTTTTGCGGCTGACCTGCAATTGCCCGTCGGCGCCCTTCACATAGGTGGTCTTGCCGATCGCCAGATTGTCGAGGATGGTGACCAGGGCGCGTGGAATGGCCGCGAACTCTTTCGAGCCGCGGGGCTGGCCGTTGTAGCTGGCGATGGCCGCGCGGATCATGTCGCGGGTGATGGGTTTGCCGTCGTTGCCGATCATCGGCCTTGCCTTCCCTATGTCCAAATGGTCGAGGCTGACACGCCACCCACCCGACCGCAAGCGCGGTCAATCGGGAATCGCGTTGGCAGGCGGTGGGTTTCCTGACTATATGGTCGTTGCAGACCGAGGAGAACGATCGTGAGCGGACACGAGGAAAAGATTTACCGGACCACCAAGAGCAAGCCCAACATCGCCGAGATGAAGAGCCAACTCGCGCGATTGAAGGGCGACCTCGATCACTTCACCGCGCGCACCTCGCCCAGCACCATCGTCGGCCCGTTGCGCGAGCGCATCAGCGAGTTGCAGGCGCAGATCACCGCCGCCGAGGGCGAGCGCCAAAAAGGCCGCGAAGGCGAAGCGGATGGCGCCGGCGGGTATTCCGCCTCGACCCGCTACCCCACGCGCGGCCGGCGCGAGCCGCGCTGAACGACTCAGCGCCCTGGGCGGCTGAGCAGAAACAGCGCCTGGGCGCCGAGCAGATTGGCCAGCGCGCCGCGGCCGTCGAAGGCTTGCAGGCGCCCCTCGCCATCCAGCGAGAGCCCCTTCTCGATGGTGATGCCCAACTCGTCGCACAGGGCGACGAAGTCCTTGATCGTGCAGAGATGGATGTTGGGCGTGTCGTACCAATGGTTCGCCAGGGTGCGGGTCACCGGCATCCGGCCGCGCAGGGCCAGGCCGACGCGGATCGTCCAATGGCCGAAATTGGGGAACGACACCACGCCGCGCCGGCCGATGCGCAGCATGTGGTCGAGAACCCGACGCGGCTCGCGCATCGCCTGAAGCGTCTGGCTGAGGATGACGTAGTCGAACGCCCCCGTGGGGTAATCCTTGAGATCGGTGTCGGCGTCGCCCTGGATCACCGACAGACCGTGACTGACCGCGTTGGACACGCCGGCCATCGACAACTCGATGCCCCGGCCGTCGACATTGCGCGTGTGATACAGGTAATCGAGCAACATGCCGTCGCCGCAGCCGACGTCGAGCACCCGCGAATCCGCCTCGATCATCTCGGCGATCCATTTGAGGTCGACACGGATCGAATGCCCGTTGACGCGCCTGGGCCTGCTCACTGTTCGCCTCGCCTGGGCAGGCCGCGATGCTCGGCCGCCCCTTCCAGGAAGCCGTTCAGCGTGGCGTGGAATTCCGGCTCGTCGAGCAGGAAGGCGTCGTGGCCCTTGTCCGAGACGACCTCGACGAAGCTGACATTGGCGGCGACCGCGTTCAGCGCGTGCACGATGGCGCGGCTTTCCTGGGTCGGGAACAGCCAGTCGCTGGAGAAGCTGATCACGCAGAACCGCACCGGGGTGCCCTTGAAGGCGTTGGCCAGCACCCCGCCATGCGCGGTGGCCAGATCGAAATAGTCCATGGCGCGCGTGATGTAGAGGTAGCTGTTGGCGTCGAACCGGTCGACGAAGGTCGATCCCTGGTGGCGCAGATAGCTTTCCACCTGGAATTCGGCATCGAATCCGTAGGTGAAGGTCGGCCGGTCCTGCAAATTGCGCCCGAATTTGCGATGCAGCGCCGCTTCCGACAGATAGGTGATGTGCGCCGCCATGCGCGCCACGGCCAGGCCGCGATGCGGCTTCTTGCCCTCGGCCCAGTACTGGCCGCCGCACCAGTCGGGATCGTTCAGGATGGCTTGGCGGCCGACCTCGTTGAAGGCGATGTTTTGCGCCGAGTGGCGCGCCGCCGCCGCGATCGGCACGGCCGAGAACACGCGCTCGGGGTAGCTCGCCGCCCATTCCAGCACCTGGAAGCCGCCCATCGAGCCGCCCAGCACGCAGAACAATTGCTCGATGCCCAGATGGTCGAGCAGGCGGGCCTGGGCGCGGACCATGTCGCCGATCGTGATGACCGGGAAGCTGAGGCCCCAAGGCCGGCCGGTGGCGGGGTCGATGTCCACCGGCCCCGTCGAGCCCATGCAGCCGCCCAGCACGTTGGCGCAGATCAGGAAATACCGCTCGGTGTCGAGCACCCGGCCGGGGCCGACGATTTCGCTCCACCAGCCCGGCTTGCCGGTCACCGGATGGGGATCGGCGACGTATTGGTCGCCGGTCAGCGCGTGGCAGACCAGGATCGCGTTCGAGCGCTCGTCATTCAGCCGCCCATAGGTCTGGTAGGCGATCCGGAAGGGTCCGAGATCGACGCCGCAATCAAGCCGGAGGGGCGGTTCGGGCCCCAATTCCACCACGTGCCCCGGCATGGAGGCCGCGGGCCGGTGCGCTCGCAACGACTCGTTCATGACGAACGTCGACCCTTCATGCAACCAGGGAAGACGATAGCTATGGCCCGCCTTCTTCCCTGTCAACGTTTTCTTTGATTTTGGCCGGGCGGGGGACTAAACCTTAGGCGGCCTTGGACCGTAAAGTGGCGTCAAACAAAGATGAGCACCGAGTCGCTGGAAGACCTGCGGCGTGAGATCGACCGCATCGACGATGCGCTGCATGACCTGGTCATGCAACGCGCGCAGGTGGTTGAACGAATCGGCGTCCTGAAGGGTGGGGTCCAGGTCCTGCGGCCCGGCCGCGAGGCGGAAATCCTGCGCCGGCTGGTGTCGCGCCATCAGGGCCGCTTCCCGCGCGCCGTGCTGGTCCGCCTGTGGCGCGAGATGATGGGCGCCCTGGTGGCCCTGCAAAGCCCCTTCCCGGTCGCCGTCTTCATGCCCGAGCGCGGCGCCGGCTATCTGGAACTGGCGCGCGACCAGTACGGCGCCTATGCGGCGACCACCCCCTACCGCTCGGTCGGCCAAGTGGTGCGCGCCGTGGCCGACGGAGTCGCGGCGGTCGGCATCGTGCCGGTGCCCGACCGCGAGGGCGCCGAGAATTGGTGGCTGGGCCTGACCAGCGACAATCCCGACACGCCGCGCATCGTCGCCCGCCTGCCCTTCGCCGGCCCCGGCCCCGGCCGCGGCGATGGCGCCGAGGGGCTGGCGATCGGGCGGCTGCCGCACGACGCCACCGGCTATGACCGCTCGTGGATCGCCGTCGAGACCGACCCCGACATCAGCCGCGCCCGGCTGAAGCAGTTCCTGGGCGCCGCCGGACTCGAGCCCAGCCTGTTCGCCGCCACCCACCGCGCCGACGACGCCTGGATGCACCTGATCGAGATCCTGGGCTGGGTCGCCCCCGACGACCGCCGCATGGGCCGGCTGGTCGAGAAAAGCCAGCCGATCCGGCGCAGCGTCGTGCTGGGCGGCTACGCGGTGCCCTTCACGGCCGAGGACCTGGCCGACTGACGTACTTACCAGAGGAAAATTCAATGAGCGTCCCCACTCCGCGCCCCGGGATCATGGAGATCACCCCCTATGTCGGCGGCGAGTCCGCGCTGGCCGGGCTTGAGCGCGTGATGAAGCTGTCCTCGAACGAGGGCGCCCTTGGCCCCAGCCCGCGCGCCGTCGAGGCCTATCGTTCGGTGGGCGCCGAGATCCATCGCTACCCCGACGGCGGCGCCCATCGCCTGCGCCGCGCCCTGGCCGCCCGCTACGGCCTGGACGCCGACCGCATCGTCTGCGGCGCCGGCTCGGACGAGCTGATCGGCCTGTTGTGCCGCGCCTATGCCGGGGCCGGCGACGAGGTGCTGTACAGCCGCCACGGCTTCTTGATGTATCCGATCGCGGCGCGCACCGCCGACGCGGCGCCGGTGGCGGCCGACGAGACCGACCTGACCGCCAATGTCGATGCGCTGCTGGCCAAGGTGACGCCGCGCACCCGCATCTGCTTCGTCGCCAATCCGAACAATCCGACCGGCACCTACCTGACCGCCGACGAGATGAGGCGGCTGCGCGACGGCCTGCCCGCCCATGTGCTGCTGGTGATCGACGCGGCCTATGCCGAATACGTCACCCGCAACGACTACGAGCCGGGCGTCGAACTGGTCGAGGCCGGCTCGAACACCGTGATGACGCGGACCTTCTCGAAAATCCACGCGCTGGGCGGCTTGCGGCTGGGCTGGGCCTATTGCCCGGCCAACGTCGCCGACGTGCTGAACCGGGTGCGCAACCCCTTCAACGTGTCGTCGGCCGCGCTGGCCGCCGGTCTGGCCGCCATCGAGGACACCGCCTTCACCGAGTTGTCGCGCGCCCACAACGAATACTGGCTGCCCTGGCTGTCCGAGCGGGTCGCCGCGCTGGGCTTGACCGTGGTGCCCAGCGTGGGCAACTTCATCCTGGTGCGCTTCCCCACCACGGCGGGGCGCGACGCCAAGGCGGCCGACGCCTTCCTGCGGGCGCGCGGCATCATCGTTCGCGGCATGGGCGGCTATGGCCTGCCCGACAGCCTGCGCATCACCGTCGGGCGCGAAGACGAGAACCTGGCGGTGGTTCAGGCGCTGGCGGAGTTCCTGGGAGTCTGACATGGCCGAGCCGATGTTCGAACGGGCAGCCTTCATCGGCATCGGGCTGATCGGCTCGTCGCTGGCCCGCCTGATGAAGCGCGACGGACTGGCCCGCCACGTCGTGGCGGTGGCGCGCAACGAGAAAACCCGCGCCACGGCGCTGGAGTTGGGCGTGGTCGACGAGGCCACCGCCGACATCGCCCACGCGGTTCGGGGCGCCGACCTCGTGATGGTCTGCACCCCCATCGGCGCCTATGCCGATGTCGCGGCGGCGTTCGGCCCGCATCTGGCCAAGGGCTGCGTCGTCAGCGATGTCGGCTCGGTCAAGCAGGCGGTGCTGCGCGATCTTGGCCCGCATCTGCCCGACGGGGTGCATCTGGTGCCCGGCCATCCGGTCGCCGGCACCGAGCATTCCGGTCCCGAATCGGGCTTCGCCGAATTGTTCGAGGGCCGCTGGTGCATCCTGACCCCGCCGCCCGGCACCGATCCGGCGGCGGTCGAGAAGATCGCCGAATTGTGGCGCCGGGCCGGCAGCAACGTCGAGATGATGGACGCGCATCATCACGACAAGGTGCTGGCGATCACCTCGCATCTGCCGCATCTGATCGCCTACACCATCGTCGGCACCGCCACCGACGTCGAGACCGCCTTGCGCCAAGAGGTCATCAAGTTCTCGGCCGGCGGCTTCCGCGACTTCACCCGCATCGCCGCCTCGGACCCGGTGATGTGGCGCGACATCTTCCTGAACAACCGCGAGGCGGTGCTCGAGATGCTGCAACGCTTCTCGGAAGACCTGACCGCCCTGCAACGCTCGATCCGCTGGGGCGAGGGCGAGAAGCTGGAAGACCTGTTCAGCCGCACCCGCGCCATCCGGCGCAGCATCATCGACGCCAAGCAGGCGTGATTTCGGCGGGCGAGTATCAGCCTCGAATGGGATTGATGTAATGCCTCGAAACACATGGGCTTTCGGAATGATAGTTGACCTCCACGAACTCCCTACATTGAGGTGGTACGCACTATGACTAATTTGACTTGCCCTATCCGCGGTGAATTGCGCGCCGACTATTTTGCTGCTGATCGCATGACGGTATCCGAGGAAGCACGACGAATTGACTGCATAAATTTCCTATTGAGCAAGAACTATCCTCGCACACATTTCCAGTGCGAGACTACCATCATAAAGAACATCGGCCATCAGGGGCGCAATTCGCTCCGAGCCGATATTACGATTTACGATATCCCGGCCACAAGGGTTCAGAGTTCAGATGCTACCAACCATATTATTTTAGTTGCCGAAATCAAACGCGAGAGTAAGGCGCGTGAAGGGGCAATTAGACACCAGTTAGAGCCAGCCCTCCGCCAAATCGACCGCCCAACCGTCTACGGCGTGTATTGGGATGACATTCATCGCAATCTATACATAAAAGAAACGATTGATAATACTGTTCGCATTAACCAGGATTCGTTGGGCAACATTCCACAGTATATGCACCTATATCGGTATCAGCCACTACGGTGGGACAGCCTGATTGAGCCTG
>JADGAL010000165.1 GCA_015232025.1 Alphaproteobacteria bacterium | reverse complement strand
CCGTCCTGGCCGCGCCTCGCCGACGACGACGCCGAGCGCATCGCGCGCCCCCTGGCCGAGCACGCCGAGCCATGCCTCGACGACGTGACGCTCGCCCATCTGCGCGCCGACCGCGACGCCGCCGCCGCCCGGCTGGCCGCCGCCGAGTCCGAGATGCTGCGCATCCTGGAGGGCGAGCGCCTAGCCACCCTCGACGCCGCCCGCTTCTTCGCCGAGGCGATCGAGACCGAGGAGGAACTGGAAGCCGCCCTCGACGCCCTGCGCGCCGCCTTCGCCCCGCTGCTCGCCCAGGGCCGCAGGGTGGTGGTGCGGTAGCGCTCGGCGCTCGCGGGCCGTGAGCATGGTCGCGTCGTGATGGGGGCGCGTTTGAATGCCAATTCATAAGGAGGCGGAAGCGCTGATCCGGAAAACTCTCGAGGTTATCGCCGCAAGAGGAAAAGCGGAGTCTGTCATAATCGGCTATTTCACATCCGATCAGCATGCGGCCATCAACAATGAACGGGCGAGGCTCCTTCTGCCACCTGTTGAAAGTCCGGACATCGTTTACATTGGTCGTCATCACTACAAGCGCCGTAGCGAGGATGGCTATTCGATCGATGACATGGTGGCCCAGGCAGTGAGTGCGCTTCACGAATCGGCCAGACCCATCCTTTCCGCCAAGATGACCGCCACGAGGAACCCGAATCCCCGCGACGATGGTTACGGCAATATGGTGTGCGACGAGGCCGTGTTCGAATGCACGGCGCGGAAACCGCATGCCGAGTTGTTCTCGGTGATCCCCAAGGGCGATGTGAAGAAGCCCCCGAAACGGTAAAGCCCCCTGTCGCCAGGGGGCTTCCCGTGTGAGACGAGCCCGGGTAGCTAATGGGGTCCGGCAGCCATCGCCTCACACTCGAATTATAGGTGAGCGTACCTCACCACGCAAGCCATCCCGAACGAATGTCCTGAATGGTTCACCGGGGACGGGCGGTGACGGAACGACACAAACGCCCTGCTCGCCCAGGGTTGTGGTGCGGTGGCGCTCAGCGCGCGAACAGGCGGGAATCCCACCAGATCGGTTCCGGCAGGCCGTGCGCGATGCCGACGGCGTCGGGATGGTCGGGGTTGATCAGAATGTTGCGATCCAGGCGGGCGACCACGCTGGGCACGATCAGGATCGCGGTGCGCCGTTCGCTCACCCAGCGTGCGCCGTGGTCTTTGGAGACCCCGCCATCGGCCGCGTGCCAGCCGGGCAAGGTGTGCTCGGTCACCATCTCGTAGGCGATCCCGTTCGGAATGGTGATGGTGACGAAATGCTGGTTGGGCGGCAGCACGCCGCCAGCATGGACCAACTTCTCCAGCAAGGCGGTCGAATAATGCTCGCTGGCATAGATCATCGGCGTCGACGGCGTGTTCCAGCGGCCGGGAAACAGTCGGGACCCGGCCGGGTCGTACAGCGGATGAACCCCATCGGGGTCTCCGATCCGGTAGCAGGTCAGGACGCGGTCGAGCTTCACACCGCGCCGCCGTACTGGATTCGGCCGAGCAGTTCGATGACGAGGTCGCTCCCCGCCGCGGTGGTCGCCGCCACGTCGAGCGGCGAACGGTGATCGAGCAGCATGTGCGGCTGAGTCAGAAAACGCCGCGCCGTATCGGGGTCGCGATACACCCCGAGGGCCTGCTCCCAGACCTTGGCCAGCCGGGCGACCAGTTCGCTTTCGGACGGGCTGAGCCGCCGCGTCTTGCGGCGCCGGGTGAGCGTCGCCTTGGGGATCAGGCGCTGACGGAACGCCAGATCGCCGGGAGCGACGTAGTGCGTCACCCGGTCGAACGCCGAAATCGGCAGACCGTGTTCGATCCGGGTGACCAGGCCCATCGGCGTGGTCGTCTCGGTGATGCCCAGAACCTCGGCCAAGCCGGACATGGCGGCGCCTTTCGCGAAAGCCTCACATGATCCCAATATTAGGCGCGCGTGATGACCAGCGCAAGGGCGCAGGCGTGGTCCGATTGGCGGCTGGCCTGCTCTCAGGTTGGGCCTCGCGACGGCGATCTCGTTGAACAGAGAGCTGACCGCGACTGTCCAGATAGGCCTGCCCCGCGACAGTTGCCCGGCCCGGGGCGCGAGAATACCCGTGCCGGTGGCGGCGACCGACGGTCGGGCGTAGCCTAGCCGTCGGTCACCTCGCCGGCAGGATCAGAAGGCTCTGTCTTCAGCGACGACGAAGCGCCCCACCTTGCCTCAGAAGCATTCTTCGGCGGGAATACCGCCGCGCTTACATTCGGCCAGGGCGTTCACAACGGTGGCTGCAGCCACGTTGGCCGGGCTGTCTGCGCGCGGGACGATAGCGGTCCTACTATTGCGGCGTTGTGCTTCGGCTGCGTCCAACCAGCGCCCAACTGTTCGTTTGTCTATCACCTCGCGTCCCAAGCGGTCGTTGAAGGATTGTGCACCGGCGACAAATGAGCCGAAGTCATTCTCGTTCGACAGTCTGGCCAGGGGTGCGATCAATGGGTTGTTGCTAATTCGTGGAGTGCGCGGATAAGCAACAACAAACCACATGACGTTCGGGTTGTGCAACGGCTTTGCATCAGCCGGAATGGTGCTGGCGCAGCCGGTGGCGGGTTGGGACGCATACAGCAGGTCGGGGTCTGCGTCCTGGGTGACGTAGAAGCAGAAATTAGCCGATTCGGCTACTTTGATAACATTGGGAGAATTGAAATTGGTATCCCAAATAAGTGCCTGATACCCCTGATGAAGCTCAGCTGGCATACAGTTCCGCCCAGTGGGATTAACGGGAAAGCTGAGATTGGCGAAGGTATACGCTACTTCCTTGTTCTTGGGGATCGCGTTGTAGAGGTCGGTAGCGAACTTACCGAAATTCTGTTGACCGGGCACGAACGGTGCCCCTGGCACCGCTGCGGTGATCTTTCCAAGGGCCTCCAGGTAGCGAGACAGTTCTGTCGGATTCTTGATGATGATGATGTCAATGGGGCCGGCTATTTCGGTATACGGACCATCCTGAGTGTTCAGTGGGAACCGCCTCAGCGCCGTAAAGTGGTTGACCAAACGAACCGGTTCGCCATCTTTGCCGGCTATGCCTACAGTCTTGGCCGCGGGAAAGATGCGTGAGTCACCGCCCCCCGTAGGCGGGTTAATGGTAACATCAAACTTCGCCGCTACCGCAGTCGCCGAAGAAAACAGGCCTTTGTCCATGGGAATCCGCATGGAGCGGTAGGCGAGTGTAATGTCCTGGGTTTCCCCCGCTACACAGTCCCCATTCTCATTGTGCGGCGTGATGATCCGCGTGTCCGCCAGTGCGGCACTTGTAACGGCCCATAGGCCGATGGAAAGTAGTAACCGTGAGTTGGCCCACATAATTCCCCTCTAAGTCCGTGTTGATGGATAAAGTAATACTGTAGCCGTGGAGCCCCAGCGTGAGGCGGCGGCGGAAGCGAACAGCAACTAGGCCGTTCCCTCCCGTTGTGTCAGGTCTCCCCGTCCGTCTCTTCTTGGATCACCTGGTCGACGATTCCGCGTGCGTGTGCAGTATGGTCGGAATTGCCGCCCATCTCGGCGGTATTGGCGAGCCGAAATGCGAGCGTGTGGTAGATTTGCTTGGCTTGCGCCGGCCCCAGCTTTCCGCGTCGAATCGCTTCTTCGATGAGATTGAGCACTTCGCGGCTCCGGTCACCGACGACCTTGCGGTGGACGCTGATCTTGACCAAGAACGCCATCCCAACACCCATGGCGGCCCATTCCGAGTACGAGAGTGCCGCAACATCGGCGATTCCGGCCAGGTTTGTTGTTAACCACGGCTGGAAAAGGTGGAGAAAGGCTCCGCCGCCGATACCGATGGACCCGCCTATCAGTATGGTGTGGGCGAACTGTGTGAAGCTCAATGATTGGCGCAGGATCAGGGTTACATCGTTCATTGCTGTACCCCCACCCCTGCTGACTTCCCATCGGGCATTCTCAGATCTGCTGGCCCGCCTTCGGGATAGAGGCGGGTCCACCTTCGCCCCCCATGCCCGCCGCCCTTACCGGTTTCCTTTTCGATTAACGCGATCACCTCGGCGAGTTCATAGGCGTTGTCACCGTAGTCGCGTCTGGCATGACGCAACGTGACCAACCAAGCGTCAGCCAGGGCGGCAAATCCTAGACAGGCTGCCGCGACGGCAAGAAGATAGCCTTCCTCGCCAAGAAAAATGACGCAGGCGGCACCTCCGGCTATTCCTCCGAAAAAAGTACCAAGTCGCGAATTCCTGATTCGCCTGCTCGACGCGGTGAATATCTGATGAGAATTCCGCGCCCTGATAGCACGAACTGTTTTAAGCGCAGAAGCCGCCAATTCCAAAAGGGACCGCCAACCGATTAGCAAGGTGTACTCTCGCGCAGATATGACAATAGTGACGCTCCATCTCTTATGTCTCTTCCTAAACAATAAACGCACTAGCGGGATTACAATGACTTCCGTGACGGCTATTACTATACGGTCCAAAGGCGTCATTTGTGTAGATTCCCCAACCAAGTCGGGCCACCATAACACGGCGTGGTTGTTGTGTAAACGTCAACAGCGACCGACAGGCGTCCACCCCCCATCCCCCTTGCCCCCCCTCCCCCTGATCCGGCATCCTGCGCGGGCACAGGGGGACCGAGGGATGGACAAGGAGCGGCGCCAGCGGATCGAGCGCGCCACGCAGGCGGGGCGGCGGTTGCTCGAGGTGGAGTTCGGCGAGCAGCTTCAGGGCGAGTACGACATCTTCCTCGACGGGCGGATCGCGGCCGAGCCGGGGGTTCATCTCGACGGGCGCCAGCGCATTCTGCGGACGCGGCTGATCGCCGCCATCCAGCACAAGATCGCCCAGGGCATGGCGCCGGCCGAGGCGGTGGCCGACTGGCGGCGCGACGCCGCCTTCACCTTCCTCAACCGGATGGCGGCGCTGCGCATGCTCGAGGCGCGCGATCTGGTGCTGCCGGCGGTGGGCGAGGCGGCCTCGGGGTTCCAGGAATGGAGCTATGCCGCCGAGCCCTTTCACGCCCTGCCCGAGGGGCGGGCCTATCGCCTGCATCTCGAATGCCTGTTCGACGAGTTGTCGCGCGAGGTGGCGGTGCTGTTCGACCGCCGCGACCCGGCCGCGCTGCTGTGGCCCAGGCGGCCGGCCCTGACGGCGCTGGTCGAGGTGCTTTCCGATCCCGCCCTCGACCCGGTGTGGGGCGAGGACGAGACGATCGGCTGGGTCTACCAGTACTTCAATTCGGGCGACGAGCGGCGCGAGATGCGCGACATCAAGGCCGGCGGCAGCCAGGCGCCGCGCAACGCGCGCGAGCTGGCGGTGCGCAACCAGTTCTTCACGCCCCGCTGGGTGGTCGAATTCCTGGCCGACAACACCCTGGGCCGCCTGTGGTGGGAGATGCGCGGCGGACGCACCGCCCTGGCCGAGGCCTGCCGCCATCTGGTCTGGCGTCCGGACGAGACCCCCCGTTTCCGCCCCGCCAAGGACCCGCGCGATCTGCGCGTGCTGGACCCGGCCTGCGGCTCGGGGCATTTCCTGCTTTACGCCTTCGATCTGCTGGCGGTGATCTACGACGAGGCTTGGCGGGCCGGTGACGGCCCGTGCTCGGGCCTGACCGGCCGCACCCTGCGCGAGGACCATCCCGAACCCGAGGCCTTTCGCCGCGCCCTTCCGGGGCTGATCCTGGCCCACAACCTGTTCGGCATCGACATCGATCCGCGCTGCGCCCAGATCGCCGCCCTCGCCTTGTGGATGCGCGCCCAGCGGGCCCACGCCGAGGCCGGCACGCCGGCCGGCCTGCGCCCGCCGATCCGCCGCACCAACATCGTGGTCGCCGAGCCGATGCCGGGCGAGGCCGACCTGCTCGACGAATTCGCCGGCTCGCTTCGCCCCCCCGTGCTGGGCGGGCTGTTCCGAACCATCGTCGACCGCATGCGGCTGGCCGGCGATCTCGGCTCGCTGCTGAAGATCGAACTGGCCCTGGCCGACGCGATCGCCGCCGTCCGAGCCGCTTGGACGCAAGGAGACCTGCTCGAGGGTGGACAACTCGTCGCGGGCATCGACGATGCCGCGTTTTTCGACGGCGTCGAGGACGCGCTGCTGACCGCGTTGGACCGTTATGTCGCGGGCGCCAGCGACCTCGCCGGCACCCGCCGCCGCCTGTTCGTCGGAGACGCCCTGCACGGTTTGGGGTTCCTGCATCTGATGCGGCGGAAATACGACGTGGTGTTGATGAATCCACCGTTCGGCGCCTGCGCGGCGAAGGCGAAGAAGGCGTTCGAGGCGCGCTATCCCCATTGCAAGAAGGATGTCCTCGCGGCGATGGTCGAGCGTGGGGTGGAGATTTTGGCCGACGGCGGCAAACTGGGCGCGATCACCTCGCGAACGCCATTCTTTCTAAGCTCTTTGGAAAGCTGGCGGTACGAGACGCTTCTCGATCGCTCGTCCGTGTTTTTGTTCGCGGATTTCGGCATTGGCGTTCTCGATGCGACCGTGGAGACCGCGGCGTTTTGCCTGGAGGCGAGAACGTGAGCCACTTCATCCGCTTGCTGGGCGAAAAGGACAAGGCGGGTTCCCTGATCGCCGCCATTGTCTCGATCCGGGCCAGCGCTCCGGCCGATACCGTCTTCGAGCTTGACGTCAATTCGCTGCGCGCCGTTCCGGGCGCGCCGTTCGCCTACTGGGTGAGCGGAGAAATCCGGGAATTGTTCGCGAGATTCCCGAAGATCGAAAACGACGACGGACGGAAGGCGGTCTCGACGAACCCGCTGAACGCGGACTTCCGCTTCGTCCGACTGTGGTTCGAGGTCGGTGGGGGCCGCGGCACGTTCTGGAGGCCCTGGGCGAAGGGCGGAAGCTTTTCGCGGTTCTATTACGACATCGATGCCGTGATCTGGTGGGACGACGACAAGCGAACCTATTTCGGCTTCGTCGGAACGGAGAACAGACCGCTGGAACGGCCAGCGTCGGTTCAGCATTTTTCACGGCCGGGACTGACTTGGCCGCGCCGACGGGACGGATTGAGTGTCCGCGTCCTGCCCGAAGGGTCGGTTTTCGCCGACAAGGGGCCCGCGGTTCTCGTCAGGGACGACGATTTCGATGAACTGTTGGCGGTCGGCGCCCTGATGAACACCAACACCTTCGGCTATCTGATCGCGGTCCAGCTCGCCCGCACCGAACTCGCCCAGTCCTACGAAGTCGGCATCATCCAGCAAACCCCCGTCCCCGATCTGACGCCCGATCAGGAGGCGCGGCTGGCCTCGCTGGCGCGGCGGGCGTGGTCGATCAAGCGCGGGCTCGACACGGTGACCGAGACCTCGCACGCCTTCACCCTGCCCGCCTTGCTGGCGGTTCCCGGCCATGCCGGCGGGGCGGTGATGGCGGCGCTCGACGGCCGGGAGGCCGGCGAGGCCTTTGCTCCGGGGCTCGATCTGGCTGGACGGGCCGTCGCCTGGAACGCCCATCTGGCGCGCGGGGCGGCGGCGCTGGCCCTGCTGCAAGCCGAGATCGACGATCTGGCCTTCGCCCTGTACGGCATCGGCGCCGAGGACCGCGCCGCCATCCTGGCGTTCGACGCGCGCCGTCCGCAGGCCGGCGCCGCCGCGCCCGACCAGGACGCCGGGGACGACGCGGATGACGAGGACT
>JADGAL010000164.1 GCA_015232025.1 Alphaproteobacteria bacterium | reverse complement strand
CGGCGGCGGGGGCCTTGACCGAGAAGGACGACCTCGACCTGGGCGATCCCGTGTGGAAGTGAAACCCCCTGCGGCCGGTGGCGGGCCGGCCGCAACTTCCACCCTTCACAAGTGCGCGGGCCGCACCTATGTTGGGGATACACTTTAGAGCGTTCCCAACCAGCCGAAGAGGGAAACCCATGCCCGTCGAATTGCCGCCCCTTCCCTATGATGCGAAGGCGCTCGAGCCCCATATGAGCGCCAACACGCTCGGCTTCCACCATGGCAAGCACCACGCCGCCTACGTGAACAACTACAACAATCTGGTCAAGGACACCCCGCTGGCCGATCGGCCGCTGGAAGAGGTGATCAAGACCGTGGCCGGCGACGCGTCGAAGGTCGGCATCTTCAACAACGGCGCCCAGGTCTGGAACCACACCTTCTTCTGGAACTGCATGAAGCCGGCCGGCGGCGGCACGCCCAGCGGCGCGCTGCTGGAAAGGATCGAGGCCGATCTCGGCGGCTACGCCAAGTTCTTCGAGGACTTCAAGACGGCGGCGACCACCCAGTTCGGCAGCGGCTGGGCTTGGCTGGTGCTGGACGGCGGCAAGCTGAAGATCACCAAGACGGCCAACGCCGACACCCCGCTGGCCCACGGCCAGACGGCGCTGTTGACCTGCGACGTCTGGGAGCACGCCTATTATCTCGACTACCAGAACCGGCGCCCCGACTTCGTCAGCGCCTTCCTGGAGCATCTGGTCAACTGGGACTTCGTCGCCAGGAACCTGGCGAAGGCCTGATCGCGGTGCGGCGGGGCGGTTCGTCCGCCCCGCGCACATCGCGGGTATGACGTTGGAGGTGACTTCGGGGCGTGATCCCCGCCCCCCGTCCTCACATCCGCTTGACCTCGATCTCGTACTTCTTCAACGCGTAGCCGATCTGTCGGGGCGTCAAGCCCAGCAGACGGGCGGCCTTGGCCTGGACCCAGCCGGCTTTCTCCATGGCGCGCAGCAGGCGATCGCGCGGCGTGCCGGGCAGGCCGTCATCCGGCGGGACGTAGTCGCCAGCGCCGCCGCTCGCGGCCGGGGGTGGCGGCGGGGGTGGCTCGAATTCGACGGTCGGCGGGGGCGCCTCGCGTTGATGCTTCCACAGGGCGGCGGACAGGCATTGGGTCTTCTGGCAGGGCAAATCGGCGGGGCGCACCACGGCGCCGCGGCTCATCGTCACGATGCGGTTCACGCAGTTCTCCAACTCGCGGACATTGCCGGGGAAATTGCAGTTGAACAGCACCTTCATGGCCTCGGGCGCCAGGGCGACCTGACGGCCGTTCTCCTTGTTGAAGCGTTCCAGGAAGTATTCGGTCAAGAGCGGGATGTCCTCGCGGCGCTCGCGCAAGGGGGGCAGGAAGACCGGCACCACGTTGATGCGGTAATAAAGATCGGCGCGGAAGTCGCCGCGGGTGACCATCTCCTCGAGGTTGCGGTTGGTGGCGGCGACCAGACGGACATCGACCTTCAGGGTGCGATTGCCGCCCACCCGCTCGAACTCGCCCTCTTGCAGCACGCGCAGCAGCTTGGCCTGGAAGGCGCCGGAAATCTCGCCGATCTCGTCCAGGAACAGGGTGCCGCCCGAGGCCATCTCGAAGCGGCCCTTGCGCTCTTGCATGGCGCCGGTGAAGGCGCCCTTCTCGTGGCCGAACAACTCGGACTCGAGCAGGGTCTCCGACAGCGCCGCGCAGTTCACCTTGACGAACGGACCATCCTTGCGCGGGCTGAGATGGTGGATGGCGCGGGCCACCAGCTCCTTGCCGGTGCCGCTTTCGCCGCGCAGCAGGACGGTCGAGCGGCTGGGCGCGATCTGGTGGATCTCGGCGTAGACGTCGCGCATCCGGCGGCTGACGCCCACCACGGTGTCCAGGGTCACCGGGCCGGTCTGGCGCTCGCCCTGCGCGGCCTTTTGCAGGCGGTGCTTCTCCATCAAGAGGCGTTCGCGGTCGCTGGCCACCGCCTCGTGCAGGCGCACCGTCTGGCCGATCAGATTGGCGACCATGGTCAGCAGGCGCACGTCCGATTCGTAGTTCACCGTGTTGCCGCCCGCCACATCCCACACCCGCGTCGTCGACAGCACGCCGAACGCCTTGTCGGTGGTCTTGATCGGCACGCCTATGAACGACACCGCCTCGCCATCGACCGCCTCGCCCCAGGCCAGGCGATCGTCGAACAGCGGCTCTTGCGACAAGTCGGGGATCACGATCGGCATGCCGGTCGACAGCACGCGGCCGGCGACGCCCTCGGCCAGGCGGGGGCAGCACGTCTTCATCTGTTCGGGCGTCATCCCGGCGGCGGCGACCGGCTCGAGCGCGCCGCCCTCGCCCACCAGGCTGACCATGCCCCGCCGCATCCGCATGTAAGAGGCCAGAAGATTGAGAACCTCGTTCAGCGACTTCCTCAGATCAAGGGAAGAGCTGAGCAACTTCCCGATCTCGTATATGCTGATCAGGGACAGATTCGAATTGCGCTCCGGCATCGGTCCTCCGACGTGGTACATCTTCGGAGAGGTTAGAGGCAAGAAGCGGGCCAGTTTGTAACCTTTGTGACATTCCCGGTCGTGGCAATGCCTTTGGCATGGGCCACGGACGCGAAATCCTTACTTTTGGCGCAGTGCGCGCCCATGTGTTGGGCTGCTGCCCAATTAATGCGCAGGCGAAGGAGAGACGAGTATGAGCGGCAAGAAGGAAGGGGCGACGCCGGACCCCGTGATGATGTGGGGCGACATGGCGCAACTGGCGCTGCGGGCGCAGAAGGCCATGTTCGGCGCGATGGCGCGGGGCGAGGGCGGCGACATGTTCCAGATCCCCGACCCGGTGGTGGTCACCCAGACCATGATGGAATCGGGCATGAAGCTGATGGCCGACCCGGCGAAGCTGGCCGAGGCGCAACTCGACTTCCTCGCCAACCAGACGCGCCTGATGCAAAACGTGACCAAGCGGCTGCGCGGCGAGGAGGCCGACCCGGTCGCCGCCCCGCCCAAGGGCGACAAGCGATTCGCGGACGAGGCTTGGAACGAGCCCGGCTACGACGCCCTGCGCCAGTCCTATCTGCTGGGCGCCGAGTGGCTGAAGAAGCTGGTCCACGAGACCCCCGGCCTGGACGAGCAGACCCGCCGCAAGGCCGACTTCTTCACCCGCCTGATGGTCGACGCGGTGTCGCCCAGCAATTTCCTGGCGACCAATCCGGTGGCCCAGAAGGCGATGATCGAGTCGCGCGGCGAGACCCTGCGCAAGGGCATGGAACACCTGGTCGAGGACATCGAGCGCGGCGGCGGCCGGCTGTCGGTGCGGATGGTCGACGAGACCGCCTTCGAGATGGGCCGCAACATCGCCGCCTCGCCGGGCAAGGTGGTGTATCAGAACGAATTGATGCAGTTGATCCAGTACAGCCCCTCGACGCCCGAAGTGTTCGAGCGGCCGCTGCTGATCATCCCGCCGTGGATCAACAAGTTCTACATCCTCGATCTCCGGCCCAAGAACTCGTACATCAAGTGGCTGGTCGATCAGGGGCTGACGGTGTTCGTCATCTCGTGGATCAATCCCGGCCCGGAACTGGCGCACAAGGGGTTCGAGGACTACATGAACGACGGCCCGATGGCGGCGCTCGACGCCATCGAGAAGGTGGTCGGCGACAAGAAGGCCAACGTCATCGGCTATTGCATCGGCGGCACGCTGACCGCCTGCATGCTGGCCTGGATGGCCGCCAAGGGCGACGACCGCGTGGTCAGCGCCACCTATTTCACCGCGCTGACCGACTTCGAGGAGGCGGGTGAACTCAAGGTGTTCATCGACGAGGACCAACTGGCCCTGCTCGAACGCCATCTCGAGACCAAGGGCTGCCTGGAAGGCCGCCACATGGCGCAGGTCTTCAACCTGCTGCGCGACAACGACCTGATCTGGTCCTTCGTGGTCAACAACTACCTGCTCGGCAAGGAGCCGATGCCGTTCGACCTGTTGTACTGGAACGCCGATTCGACGCGCATGCCGGCGATGATGCATCGCTTCTACCTGCGCAACTTCTATCTCGACAACCTGCTGGTCAAGCCGGGCGGCATCACCATGGGCGGCGTGCCGCTGGATTTGCGCAAGATCGAAACCCCCACCTACATGCTGTCGACCCGCGAGGACCACATCGCCCCGTGGAAGGCGACCTACAGCGCCACCCAGCTTTACGCCGGCCCGGTGCGCTTCGTGCTGTCCGGCTCGGGTCACATCGCGGGCGTCATCAACCCGCCGTCCTCGGGCAAATATCCGCACTGGATCAACGAATCCCTACCCGCCGACCCCGACGCCTGGCTGGCCGGCGCCCAGGAGGTGGCCGGCTCGTGGTGGACCGACTGGATGGCCTGGATCACCCCCCACGCCGGCGCCAAGGTCCCCGCGCGCGACCCGGCCAAGGGTGGCCTGCCGGTCATCGAGGACGCGCCCGGCGCCTACGTCAAACTGCGCGCCGAGGGGTGAGGAGATGGCGGGGCCGGATGTCGCAAAAGGCGGACGGCCCCCGCCGCTACAAGGGTGCTGTTTCGCCGCCGAGGCTCATCATTCGAATGCGGTCGGTGGTACGCGAAAGAACCCTTTGATGCTGTCCGTGTTGCGAACCGCGATCTGGATATGGGTCTTCCGGTGGAATCCGCTACCCGGATAGGCCAACTCACCCTCACTGAACAATCCGCGCACGGTATCGAAGCGCGGAAGACCGGCATCCTCCATAACGTAGTGAAGATGGCGAATGACCGCACAATCGAGATAGCGCAGCAACTTGTCTGGCCCGCGCCTATTTTCTGGCATGGGATCAAGCTTTTCGTCCCGTTCGTGCATGTCCTTCAACGATGCGTGGGCACGCGCCAATAGATCCAGATTGTCGCGGGCCATCAAGTCGAGGCAGTTGCCCAGGTCGATAGCCGCGCCAACCATGAAGGGGGCGTCGTAGTCGCCACGCGCCTTCTTCTCGGCCGCCCATTCAAACGCCCGCTGTGGGTCCGATTCCCAGAAATAGACGCCGGGGCCGAGCCAATCGTAGTCGCGATCACTCTGAGCCGGCGCGATTTCGCCCGACAGAATGCGCTCGCCGACCGAACGGTCACAGCCGTGATATCCCAGCACGAATGACGTATGGAGGCGGGCCACGATTGGCCGGATCAGGCGGTCTTGCGAACCGGCTTGTTGGGCTTGTATTGGGGCGCCAACTGACCGTTCTTGAGGTAGATGCCCTCTTTGACCAAGGTCTCGCGCGCCACCTTCGCCGACTTTGTGGCGGTGACGGTGAACGTGTCGATCGCCTTCAAGATCGCGAGGCGCTGCGCTTTGTCCATGGTGGCATCATCCGAGGAGCATCCTCGCAAACAATAAGGGCCGAACGCCGCGGAATGCAAGCCCGGCCACCCCCCTACCCCACCGTCCCCAAACACTCCGCGATGGCGCCGAACAGCGAGTCCGGGGTGAAGGGCTTGCTGACGTGGCCGTTCATGCCGGCCGCCAGGCACAGTTCGACGTCCGAGCGCATGGCGTTGGCGGTCAGGGCCAGGATCGGTCCCGTCCAGCCGCCCTGGCGGATCGCGCGGGTGGCTTGCAGGCCGTCCATGCCGGGCATCTGCACGTCCATCAGGATGAGATCGAACGGGCCGTCGCGCTCCAGGCACTCGACCGCCTGGGCGCCGTCCGCGGCGGCCACCACCGTGTGCCCGTTGCGCTGAAGGATGCCCACGGCGACCACGCGGTTCACCGGGTTGTCCTCGGCGAGCAGGATGCGCAAGGGTGGAAGTTCCGGGCGCTTTCTCGGGGCGGCGGGCCGGTTCTCCTCGCCGAGCGGCAGCTTGACGCTGAACCAGAAGGTGCTGCCCTGGCCGGGCACGCTGTCGACGCCGATCTCGCCCTCCATCAGGCGGACCAGTTCGCGGCTGATCGCCAGCCCCAGCCCGGTGCCGCCGAAGCGGCGCGAGATCGAGGCGTCGGCCTGCGAGAACGCCGTGAACAGCCGCGCCTGCGAGGCCTGATCGATGCCGATGCCGGTGTCGCCGACCGACAGGCGCAGGCGCACCAAACCATCCTCGGCGGGCTCGCCGCGCGCCGCGACCTCGATGCGGCCGGACTCGGTGAATTTCACCGCGTTGCCCATGAAGTTGAGCAGAATCTGGCGCAGCCGGTTGGGATCGCCGCGCAGCAGGCGGGGCAGCGCCTCGTCCACCGTGACCGCCAACTCCAGGCCCTTGTCGTGGGCCCGCGGCCCCATCAGGGCGGCGGCCGAGGCGAGCAGGGCGCGCGGCTCGAAATCCGTCGTTTCGAGATGCAGATGGCGCGCCTCGAGCTTCGAGAAGTCGAGAATGTCGTTGAGCACCGACAGCAGCGCGGCGCCCGACTGGTGGATGGTCTCCAACCCGTCGCGCTGCTCGCCGTCCAGGCTGGTGCCGCGCAGCAGGTGGACCATGCCGAGAATGCCGTTCAGCGGCGTGCGGATCTCGTGGCTCATCATGGCCAGGAATTCGGACTTGGCGCGGGCCGCCGCCTCGGCATGGCTTTTGGCCTCGATCAGGCTGCGCTCGGCTTGGCGGCGCACGGTGATGTCGGCGAACGAGATCAGCGTGGCCGGCTCGCCGCCATAGCTCATCCGGATCGATGAGATCAGCGCCCAGAAATGGCGGCCATCGGCGGCCACCATCTCGGCCTCGTGGTCGTGGACCCGCTCGGCCAAGGCCAATTCGGCGAAGGTGGCCGGCTCGGCGAACAGGGCGGCGGCCGGCGGAAGCGCGACGCCGGCCAAGCCCAGCATGGTCTCGGCGGTGCCGTTGCGGAAGACCATCGAACCGTCGTCCGGCCTGGCGATCAGGATCGGGAACACCGAGGCGTCGAGGATCGAGCGCAACTGTTCTTCCCGCGCAGCGATAGTGGCGACGAACACGCCCAGCGCCCGCGACATCGCGCCAATCTCGTCGTCGGGACCTGCGGTGGGAACGGCGACCGCGTTGCCGGCCGCCCGCTCGCTCATGCACACCTGCAATTCCTGAAGGCGGCGGACCATGGCGATGCGGATATAGGCGAACATCAGCCCGGCGGCGGCGATGCTGCCGATCGCCACCACCACCAGGATCAGGCGCTGGCGCTCGATGACGCCGTCCAATTCGGCGCTGGTGGCGCTCACCTCGCCCTCGAGCCGGGCCTGGGCGTCGGCCACCGCGCTGACCAGACGGTCCGACAGGATGGTGTTCTGCCGAAGCGCCCCCTCGATGGCGCGATTGACCGAGGCGGCCGAAATCCGGTTGGCGAACACCCCGTCGATGCCGTTGCCCAATGATTCCAGTTCATTGGCCAACAGCGCCAGATCGGCGGCCTCGTCGGGCGGCATGGACGCCCGCTCGGCGCGCGCGGTATGCAGCATTTGCTCAAACCCGACCATCAGGCCGTGCAGGGGCGGTCCGGCCTCGCTGGCGGCGCCGGCCAGCAGCAGCGTGACCGCCTGATCGGCCACCGCTCCCCAATGATGGGCCGCCGTGACCAGCGCCCCCGGGCTGGACGCCATCTCTTCGAGCCGTGCCTGTATCCGCTCGTGAAGCCGCCGCACGAGGTCGAGCGTGCGCTGGTGCAACACGTCGCCCGCGCCCTCGGCGGCCAGCCTCT
>JADGAL010000163.1 GCA_015232025.1 Alphaproteobacteria bacterium | reverse complement strand
TCGAAATCCAGGGCGCGGACCAAGCGGCTGCCTTGCCCGGATACCGATCATGATGGGGACGAGGAGCGGGACGCCGCTAACGAGCGATGCACCAGCACGCAGGGCAGTGGCACCATTCCCTGGGTGGATTTGGGCCTGCCCGGCGACGCCGCGCGCGACGCCTGGAATAATTGGCTGGTCTATCGGGTGTATGACGCGACCGGCGGGAGCATGGCGGCCGACGACGCGCTCGACATGAGCAAATGCGATCCGGCTTCGGATGCAAGTTCGTCCGCGACCACGTTTTCGCCATGCTCGGACGGCGAGGCGCCCAACGACTTCCTGTTCGACCGGGGCTTCTACGTCAAAACGTTACCTGACACACCCGGCGCCGGCACCAACGTCGCAGATCCATTGCCGAATAAGGCTGGGGGAGCTACCCCCGGCTTCCCTTCGGACCTGGATACCATGCCGACCGGCGCCGCCTATGTGCTGATCAGCACGGGGGCGGATGCCACCGCCACCGGCTATCAGGCGCAGAACCTCAACACGCTTGCCCTGCACACCGACCGTGACCGGCCGGGCACCTTCACCGCCTTCGTGGCGGCCAGCCGCAGCGACGTGACGGCGACCCAGTTCGACGACATCGTGCGCTGGTCGACGATCCTCGGCTTGGCCCAGCGGGCCGGGCTGGGGCCGCGACCGCAATAGGGGGGCACGATGGCCGGCGAACGCGAACGCGGCTTCGGCATCGCCCAGATCGCCGTGGTGGCCGTCGTGGTCGGCATGATGGTCGGCGCGACCGCCATCCTTCGCACCGCCACCCAAGGCCGCGAGGCGCAGGCCACCGCCGTGTCGCGAATGCAGGAGATCGCGCTGGCGATCAACGCCTTCGCCCTGTCCCAAGGCCGACTTCCCTGCCCGGCGCCGCACACGGATACGCCGGCCAACACCTACAAGGAAGGCACCTGCGCGACCGCGGAGTTGAATGGCCTCGTGCCCTGGCAGACTCTTGGGCTTCACGAAAGCATGGCCTTCGATCCGTGGGGACGGCGCATCTCGTATCGCGTCGATGCGAGTTTGGCGACACCCGGAACCCATATGAGGGATCTGGACGGCAGCTATACCAGCCGCGGTCTGACCGTCTGCGTGGACTCTTATAGTTGCGGGAAGACCTACCGGTACCGCGAACTCAGCACCGGCGGCGCCACCTTCGCGCTGATCAGCCACGGTCCCACCGGCATCGGCGCGCGTCTGCGCCCGCATAACGGCACCGCCTACACCCAGCAGAGCGATGGCACGGACACCACTCCGAACTCGTTCGCCGAGCGGGACAATGTGGCCGCTCCCGACGTCAATTATCGGATTTACGCCCTGCCGGCCTCGGCGCCCAACGTCGCGCCAACCGACACCGCCCATTTCGACGACGTGGTGGTGCTGGGCAAGACGGTTTCGGAACTGGCCAAATACATCGCGGACGACGGCGACAATCGCAACAAGCCGAAGGGCGCCGACAAGGCGCTCAGTGATCTCACGAAATTCCGGGCCTACAGCGCGCCCAACGATACTTCGGTCGCCGGAAGCTCGATCGACAGCGGCGCCAGCGCCGAAATGCCGATCGCCAAGCTCGACACGGGGTCGACCACGGCGGCGGCCAGCGCCGACCAGCGCGCCTGCCTGTGGGGACCGGACACGGTCGCGTTGGCGGGAAAGACGATCCGCGCGTTTTTTGAATTCAGCTTTGAAGACGATAGCGGCTCGGGTACCCAGGCGAATGCCGATCGGCGCGGCGACGGGCTGGTGTTCGCCTTCCTGCCATCGACCGCCGCGATCGAGCAAGACGATCTGGGTTGTGGCGATGGAGCGTATCTCGGTTTCGACGGCCCGCTGGGCACCGAAATGCCGACGCCGCGCTTTGGCATCGAAATCGACGTGCGCCATAATTCCACCCATTACGATCCGACCGAGGCGCGCAATCACATCGCCATCCTGCGCAACGGGATCAGGCACAGCGGCACGACGAGCGCGGGACCGATGTGCTACACGGTCAGCGGCGCCACCATCGACGCCGACTATGCCACCAAGGGGCATCACGCCTGCGCCTCGGAACGGCAGACGATGCGGGTGACCGACGCCACCTCGACCACGCTGACCGTGCCCGGCACGCGGACCGCGCAGTTCGGCACCAATTCCTTCGCGATGGTGCGGCGCTCGACCGGCAACGATCTGTCCAGTACCGGCACCTCGTACTACACGCTGTCCGGCTCGGCGGTCAGCGGCGACGACACCGTGCTGACGGCGACCGGCATGACGGTGCCCGACGTCACCTACGAGGACGGCGTGGTGCTTGGCTCCAGCTTCTACATCGTGGGCGTCAGCACCGCGTCGCGCACCTTCACGGTGGACGGCGACCACCGCGCCGACTTCCCCACCGGCTCGCAAGCCTTCGTCAACAACTCGACCGGCAACAACGGCGTCTACACCGTCACCGCTACAGCCTATGACGCGTCCGCGACCGCGACCACCCTCACCGTATCGGAAACCATCGCCAGCGCCACCGCCAACGGGCGCGTAACCGCCATGGTGCGCAACTGGATGGAGGCCGGGTTGGGAACCTTCCCGGCCACGGTCACGGCGGGCAACGCCAGCTTCACCATCGCCGGAGATCGCACCTCGGAATTCCCAGGCGGGGCGACCGCCTATGCCGGCGGGGCGGTCAACAAGGTGGCATCCTCGTCCTATTCGTCGCCCAACACCACCGTCACGCTGTCGGCGAATGCCGCCGCGTCGGCGACCAGCGTTTCGGGGGCGCCGCGCTATTGGCTGGAAAGCGGGCGCCATCAGCCCGCGCTTCATGCCGTTGACCTGGGCGGCTATGCCGTCACCGCCGCGACTCGCGGCCCCAGCTTCACGGTGTCGGGCGACCAGACCACGACGTTTGTCGCGGGTGCAGAAGCCACGGTCTCCGGCTCGACCGGCAATAACGACACCTACACCGTGCTGTCGTCGACCTATACCGGCGGCAACACCATCGTTTATGTCGCCCGCGAAGGCACCGAGCCCGACCACGCCACCGCGAACGGCACCATCACGGTCGGGACCAGCAACCATGCCATCACCGGCGTGCAGACCCACGGCACCCTGACCGTCGCGGGTGACCGTACCACCCGTTTCCCTGCCGAGGCCGACGCGGTTCTGACGAACCGCGACAACGCCGGAACCTATACGGTGGTCTCGGCGACCCTGTCCGGCGGCGACACGGTGGTGAGCGTCAGCGAGCCGCTGCCCACCGCGACGACCGGCGGCACGCTGACCGGCTTGGCGCAATTCACCATCGTGGGGAATTACCTCAGCTTGTTCCGGCCGCAGGGTTTGGCCCTCGTGGTCAATTCCTTGACAACGCCGACCAGCCTGCCCGGCCTTTACTACATCCATAGCGCCACTTATGACGGCACCAACACCTATGTCTCCACGACCGATGCGCCGGATACGACGACCACCAATAGTGCCGAGTTGATAACCGGAAGCTGGCACAAGATGCGGGTCGAGATTCATTCCACGTCAACGGTCTGCACCGGAACCGACGTGCTGGTCAAAGCATGGCTGTGGGATGCCCGTGTTCCGTGGAGCCTGTGTCGCGGCGGCACCACCTATTGCGACGATCTGAACGCCAATTTCGTCTCCGATGGAAACGAATCCGCCCATGTCTGGCATTGCGTCCCCTATACGGCGGCCAGTCAGGCCAGCTTGTGGTTCGGCTTCACCACCGGGGTGGCGAGCGGGACCTTCCGCTCCGCGCCGCAATATAGGTATTTCGGCATCGGGGCCTTCTGATGGGAGTGCGAGCGATGATGGGGCGCCAAGCCGGATTCTCGCTGATCGAGATGTCGATCGTCTTGGTGATCCTGGGCCTGATCGTCGGCTCGGGGGTGGGGATCGGCTCCAGCTATTACAGCCGGAGCAAAGTGGCGGAGGCGCGGGTTATGATGGATCGCGCCGAGCGCGCCTTGCGTGACTACGCCGCCGCGTATCGGGCGCTGCCTTGCCCCAACACCGACGGCACCGGGATCGCCGATGGCACCACCACCTGTACGGGGAACCAGGTGAACGGCGTGCTGCCCTGGGCCACGCTGGGCCTCAGGCGGGAAGAGGCAACCGACCCCTGGAAGCATTACCTGACATATCGTGTATTCGATGGCGCGAACGGGCTAACCACGCCCGGCAATCTGGACATGAGCAAGTGCAGCACGACGGCGCCGGCGTCCGTGACGGCCGCCACCACCTGCTCGGATTCGGTGACCCCCGCCGCCTGGCTGCTCAATCGCGGCCTCACCGTGGTCGATCCCAGCGGCGCCAGCGAAGTGATCGTCAACGTCCCGGCCAATTCGACCGGCGCCGCTTATTTCCTGGCCAGCCACGGCGAGACGGGGATTGGCGGTATGACGGCGGCCAGCGTCTACCATTCGGGCACGCTGTCGACGCACGAGACGCCAAATGCCGCCAGTCTGGCGCTGGACAACGCGACCGGCGTGCCGACCGGGCATTCCGGCTTCGTCTCGCGGAGATTCGGTTCGGGCGGCAGCGGCGGGCGGTTCGACGATCTGGTGCGCCATCCCGACATCATGAGCTTCGCCGTCTCGGCCGGTCTTGGCCCGCGCGACGTGTTCGCGTCGCGGGTTGAACGAGATGATCTCACCGCCGATGGCACTGTGACCGGGACCGACTCCACGCCCGCCGTGGTGACGCCGACCGTGCCGGTGGCCACCGCCGGGACCGGATCGGTGATCCTCAACAAAAGTGCCATCGAGGCGGCCGGCTACGGCGTGGAGACCAACGGCTCTACCGGCGGCCTGACCACCATGGCGCTGACCCACGTCACCATCACGTCGAGCGGTGGCGAGATCACCTCGCGCGAAAGCGGCGCGAACGACGGCATGGGCGTGGGCACCCCACAGGAGATGGGCGGATCGGACAGCCTGACCTTCACCTTCACGGATGGGTCGATGGACGGCTACACCATCACCTTCAGCAAGTTCGGCGGCTCGGATCAGGCGGTGGTGACCGGGTATCTCGACACGACCCTGGTGGGAACCCAAAACTGGACCTGCGCCGGCTGCAATCAGGGTGCGGGGAGACTCTATTCCTACACCGGCGCATGGGGGACGGACCGTTTCAACAAGCTGGTGGTCTCGGTCGGCGCCGGCGACTTCTTCATCTATTCGCTCAGCGCCACTCCCTGAGCGGAGGGGGCCAGTTGTTCGCCGCCCGCCCGCCCGCTACAATCCGCCCTGGGCAAAGGAATGGGACGGGATGAGCGAACGATTGCGCGGATGGTCGATGCTGTTCGTTCTGGCGCCGCTCGCCTTGGCCGGGCCGGCATTCGCGCAGGCGTTTCGCGCCGACACCTTCGAGATGTGCGCCAACGCGGCCGCCCAGGTCGAGGTCGAGGAGGGCATTCCGGCCGGTTTGCTGGGCGCCATCGCGCTGGTCGAAACCGGGCGCGGCAATCCGTTCAACAACGGCCGGCGCAGCGCTTGGCCGTGGACCGTCAACATCGAGGGCAAGGGCGCCCATCTCGATTCGAAGGCCGAGGCCCTGCGCATCGTCGAGGGCAAGCTGCTGGACGGCGTGGGGCTGATCGATGTCGGCTGTTTCGGGATCAATCTCTATCACCATCCGGCGGCCTTCCAGGATTTGGCGCAGGCCTTCGATCCGCTGACCAACGCCCGCTATTCGGCGCGCTTCCTGAAAGCGCATTACGCCGCCACCCAGTCCTGGGACATGGCGGTCGGGCGCTATCACAACATGGAGGCGACCAAGGGCAACGCCTACCGCTCGCGGGTGCAGGCCGCTTGGCTGGGGCAGGGCACCTCGCCTCCACAATCCGCCGCCGCGCGCCGCCCGCCCGCCACCAGGGAGGGCGAGCCCAAACCCGACGAGCAAGCCAATCTGGCCGCCCTGCACGAGGCCTGGGACCCCGGCCTGCCGGCGCTGGAACAGGCGGCCGATCTGTTCGAGGCGCAGGATTGGAGCGGCGCGCTGGCCATCTACGACAAGGTGTTGGCCTTCTCGCCCGACCGGCGCATCGCGCTGTTGGGCCGCGCCATGTGCCTGGACCGCATGGGTCACCACGCCAAGGCGGGCGCCGCCTATCAGCGCGCCCTGCTCGCCGATCCGTTCAATCCCACCGCCACGCGGGGGCTGATCGCCATGGTCGACCGCCTGCCGCGCGAAAAGGCGATGGAGCGGCTGGAATCGGCGCGCGAGGTGGTCGAGGGCTCGGCCGTCGTGGTGGCCCGCCTCGCCTTGCTCAAGGCCGATGCGGGCCAAGCCGGACCGGCCGCCGATTTGATGATCGAGGCGGCCCGACAGGCGCCCGACGAGCCCAGCCACGCCCTGAACGCCGCGCTGCTGCTCGACCGCGCCGGGCGGCGCGCCGAGGCGGTGGCGGCCTATGAATTCTTCTTGCGCCACCACATCCAATCGGCCGAGGCGGTGTCCGTCTCGGTCGACACCATCCGCCGCCGGCTCGACTGGCTGCGGACCACGGGTTCATGAGACCGGGAACATCGCGATGGAAATCACCGAGCTGCTCGCCTTCACGCATCAGAACAAGGCCTCGGACCTGCACTTGTCCTCGGGCACGCCGCCGACCGTGCGCCTGTCGGGCGACCTCAAGCCGCTGAAGGCGCCGCCACTGTCCAGCGACGACGTCAAGGCGATGCTCTACGCCATCATGACCGAGGAGCAGCGGTCGGAATATGAGCGCGAACGCGATCTCGACTTCGCCATCTCGTTCGGCGACTCGGCCCGCTTCCGCGTCAACGCCTTCAACAACCACCGCGGCGCGGCGGCGGTGTTCCGCACCATCCCGACCCAGATTCCGTCCCTCGACGATTTGGGCGCGCCGGCCATCTTCAAGCGCTTCGCCGAGTTGGAAAAGGGCATGCTGCTGGTCACCGGCCCGACCGGGTCGGGCAAGTCGACCACGCTGGCCGCCATCATCGACTACATCAACCACAACACCGGCAAGCACATCCTGACCGTCGAGGACCCGGTCGAATTCGTCCATACCGGCGACAAGTGCCTGATCAACCACCGCGAGGTGGGCCGCGACACCAAGTCGTTCGCCCGCGCCCTGAAAAGCGCGCTGCGCGAGGACCCCGATGTCATCCTGGTCGGCGAAATGCGCGATCACGAGACCATCTCGCTGGCGCTGACCGCCGCCGAGACCGGCCATCTGGTGTTGGGAACCCTGCACACCAACTCGGCCGCCAAGACCATCGACCGCATCATCGACGTGTTCCCCGGCAGCGACAAGGACATGGTCCGCGCCATGCTGGCCGGCTCGTTGCAGGCGGTGATCAGCCAAGTCTTGATGAAGCGCATCGACGGCCAGGGCTCGCGCATCGCCGCCCACGACATCCTGGTCGGCACCCCGGCGGTGCGCAACCTGATCCGCGAAAACAAGGTGCCGCAGATCTTCTCGATGATGCAGGTCGGCCAACGCTATGGCATGCAGACGCTCGAGGAATGCGTGCGCGACCTGATCGCCCGCGGCGTGGTCTCGCCGGAAGAGAACGAACGCTTCCAGTTGCCCGGCACCGAGGCGGCCGGCTCGCCGCCCCAGCCGCAGGGCGGTCGCGCGCCCCAGCCGCAGCGCGGCGTGATCACGCCGCCG
>JADGAL010000162.1:543-7669 GCA_015232025.1 Alphaproteobacteria bacterium | reverse complement strand
CAGTCGGTCAGGCGGCGGCGGATCTTGTCGCGCTGCGGCCCGTCCAGAAGCTCGGTGACCAGCGGCTCCAGGCCGGGGCGCAACGGCTCGGGGCCGGGGACCAGACGGGCCACCGCCTCGTTCCGCCAGCGCAGGGCGCCATCGCCGTCCAGGGTGAAGGCGTCGTCGGGCTCGGCGGCCAGCTTGGCGACGCGCTGGCGGATCTCGCCGCGCAGGGCGCGACTCGCCGCCGCCATCAGGGCGCGCGCCGCGTTCAGGTCGCCGCTTTCGGCGGGCACGAAGGCGAAGCCGGCCAGGGTTCCGACATGGTGGCCCTCGACCAGCACCTCGCCCGCGCGGGTGACCGCCGCCAGCAACTCGTCCTGGTCCTTCAGCTTCTTGACCAGCGTCGAGGTGCGGCGATCGACGAAGCGCTGGGTCAGGCGCTCGTGCAGCGCGTCCGACAGGCGGTCCTCGATGGCGCGGGTGCGCTCTTGCCAATGCGCCGGATCGCGCAGCCAGTCGCCGCGATGCGACACGTAGGTCCAGGTGCGGATGTTGGCGATCCGCCCCACGATATGGTCGATGTCGCCATCGGTGCGGTCCAGGCGCCGCACCTGGCCGTCCAGCCAATCGTCGGGCAGGCGCTTCTCCGGCCCGATCAGGTGGCGGAACACGGCGCCCAGCAGGCGGGTGTGGGCCTCGGCCATCACCTTGCGGAAGTCGGGGATTTGGCAAACCTCCCACAGCAGGCGGACCCGCTCGGGATGGCCGGTGGCCTTCCTGATCTCGTCGTCGCGGGCCAGCACGGCCAGCGCCAGATGGTCGTCGGCGTCGCGCACCCGCGCCAAGCCGGGATGGGTGGGATGGGTCGACAGGCTGGCCAGCAGCGCCTCGACCGAGGCGAAGCGCAGCGCGCCATTGCGCCAGAACAGCCGGCGCAGCGGGGCGAAGCTGTGGTTTTCGACGGCCTCGACGATCTCGGACTCGATGCCGCCGGCGTCGCCGGTGGTGCCGAAGGTGCCGTCGTTCATGTGGCGCCCGGCGCGGCCGGCGATCTGCGCCACCTCGCTGGCCTCCAGGGCGCGCGGCGAGCGCCCGTCGAATTTGCGCAATTCGGCGAAGGCGACGTGGTCGACATCCATGTTGAGGCCCATGCCGATCGCGTCGGTGGCCACCAGGTAATCGACCTCGCCGGCCTGATACAGGCCGACCTGGGCGTTGCGGGTGCGCGGGCTCAGGGCGCCCAGCACCACCGCCGCGCCGCCGCGCTGGCGGCGGATCAGCTCGGCCATCACATAGACGTCGGCCGCCGAGAAGGCGACCACGGCGCTGCGCGACGGCAGCCGGGTCAGCTTGCGCGGCCCGGCATAGGCCAGGCGCGAAAAGCGCGGCCGGGTGACGAACTGGGCGTCGGGCACCAATTGGCGCAGCAGCGGCCGGATGGTCTCGGCGCCCAGGAACATCGTCTCGTGTTCGCCCCGCGCGTGCAGCAGGCGGTCGGTGAAGATGTGGCCGCGGTCGGGATCGGCGCACAATTGAATCTCGTCGACCGCCAGGAAGGCGACCCGGCGATCGACCGGCATGCTTTCGACGGTGCAGATGAAATAGGCGGCGCGCGGCGGGACGATCTTTTCCTCGCCGGTCAGCAGCGCCACCGCGCCGATCCCCTTGGCGCGGACCACCCGCTCGTAGTTTTCGCGGGCCAGCAGGCGCAACGGAAAGCCGATCATTCCCGAGGCGTGGCCCATCATCCGCTCCAGGGCGAGATGGGTCTTGCCGGTGTTGGTGGGGCCTAAGACCGCGGTCACCTGTGTGGACATGTGGCATAGGATCGGGTCAGATGAGGCCGATTGCAAGCGGGAGCGGCGATGAACGACCCCCAGGACCTGTTGGCCACGGCGGCGGCGATGCTGGCGTCGGGGCGCTTTGACGAGGCGGAGTCGATCGCCGCCGGCCTGGTGGCCGAAGATCCCGAGAACGACGCGGCGGCCACGCTGATGTCGTTGGCGACGACCCGTCTGGCCGGCCTGCACAGCCGCCGCCAGACCCTGATGCAGACCCGGCTGGCGCAGATCGAGGGCCAGCGCGCCATCGCCGATCTGCTCGCCCAGCCGCGTCATGCCCAGCCGTTGCGGCTGACCCGCCACGGCGCCAAGGCGTTCTCGCAAAACGACGAGGACGGCATCATCGCCGAAATCTTCCGCCGCATCGGCCCCGGCCCGCGCACCTTCGTCGAGTTCGGGGTGAGCGACGGGCGCGAATGCAACACGCTCAAGCTGGTGCTGGAAGGCTGGTCCGGCCTGTGGCTCGAGATGGGCGACGACCAGGCCAACTTCATCCGCATCGCCTTCTATCCCTGGATTTCAAGCGGCCGGCTGCGTCTGCGCCAAGCGCGGGTGACGCGCGCCACGATCGACGGCCTGATCGCCGAATCGGGGCTGGCCGGCGAGATCGACCTGTTGTCGATCGACGTCGACGGCAACGACTGGTGGATGTGGCAGGCGATCGAGGGCGTGCGCCCGCGCGTCGTGGTGATCGAATACAACGCCACCCTGCTGCCGCCGCTGTGCGTGACCAGCGCCTATGACGACAGCCGCCTGTGGGACGGGTCGTGTTATGGCGGGGCCAGTCTGGCGGCCTTGGAGAAGCTGGGCAGGCGCAAGGGCTATGCGCTGGTCGGCTGCTGCCTGGCCGGCGTCAACGCCTTTTTCGTGCGCGAGGATTTGGCCATCGGGCGTTTCCACGCCCCCTTCACCGCCCTGGAGCACTTCGAGCCACCCCGCTATTGGGTGGGCGGGGCGCTCGCCGGGCATCCGCCCGGCATCGGCCCGTGGGAGAGCGTCTGACCGACGCCCTCCCAAAGATGACTTACTGCGCGACCCGCGCCTTGACGTCGCCGTGGATGCGGTCGACGTATTCCTTCACCTGGCGCTCCATGGCGCCGAAGGCGTCGCGCAGGCAGACATAGATGTCTTCGTGATCGTGGCTGTCCTTCGGATCGCGCTTCACCACCAGCTCCTGGCCGGGCAAGGTGAGGTCGATGCGGATGTGGAACGGCACGCCCTTGCGATGCAGGTTGCTGGTGTTCTTGTGATGCGTCTCGATCACCACCCGGCAGCTCGTGATGCGGTCGAAGAGCTGTTCCAGCTTGGCCACCTTCTCGCGGATCCGAGTCTCCACCGCGTCGGAATGGTCCACGCCGTGGAAGGTGATCTGCACGGGAATCTGCATTTAGTTCTCCATGGTGCCTGTCTTGTTGCCGCCCCTGTCGCAGGCCGGGCCGGCTAACTTACCCATTCGGACGGAGCTAGGCAACGTCCGGATGGTGTTCCCGTTCCGCGCGCAGGCACTTGCGCCTGGGCATGCTTTGCCTCATATGAGGCGCACCCTACTCCCGGTGGGGGTTTTCAAGCCATTCGACGGGGTGAAGAAGCATGTCCGAGGAGAAGCTCAGCTTTCAGGCCGAAGTCAGCAAGCTGCTGGAAATCGTCGTCCACTCGCTCTACTCGAACAAGGAGATCTTTCTCCGCGAGTTGATCTCGAACGCCTCGGACGCCTGCGACCGGCTGCGCTACGCCGCGCTGACCCAGTCCGATCTGCTGGACGGCGACGGCCTGTTCCGCATCACGGTGACCCCCGACAAGGAGGCCCGCACCATCACGGTGTCCGACAACGGCATCGGCATGAACCGCGACGATCTGGTCGAGAATCTGGGCACCATCGCCCGTTCGGGCACCGCCGATTTCGTCAGCCGCCTGACCGGCGACGCCAAGAAGGACGTCAGCCTGATCGGCCAGTTCGGCGTCGGCTTCTACTCCGCCTTCATGGTCGCCGACCATGTCGAGGTGGCGACCCGCAAGGCGGGCGAGGCGGTCGGCTGGCGCTGGGTCTCGGACGGCAAGGGCGAGTTCGTGGTGTCGGAAGACGCCGAAGCGCCGCGCGGCGCCCGCATCACCCTGCGCCTGCGCGACGGCGAGGACGAGTTCCTGGAACCCGAGCGCCTGCGCAAGATCGTCAAGACCTACTCGGACCACATCGCCATTCCGGTGATGCTGGGCGACGAGACGCTGAACGCCGCCTCGGCGCTGTGGACCCGCTCGAAGTCCGAGATCACGCCCGAGCAGTACAAGGAATTCTACCACCACGTCGCCCACGCCTTCGACGATCCGTGGATGACCCTGCATTACAAGGCCGAGGGCGCCATCGAATATACCGGGCTCTTGTTCGTGCCCGGCCAGAAGCCCTTCGACATCTTCAATCCCGACCGCAAGCAGCACGTCAAGCTGTACGTCAAGCGGGTGTTCATCACCGACGACTGCTCGGAACTGCTGCCGCCCTGGCTGCGCTTCCTGCGCGGCGTGGTCGATTCGGCCGATCTGCCGCTCAACATCAGCCGCGAGATGTTGCAGCACAATCCGCTGCTGGCGAAAATCCGCACCGGCCTGGTCAAGCGCGTCCTGTCCGAACTGAAGCGCAAGGCGGAAGACGCGCCCGAGGATTACCAGACCTTCTGGAAGACCTTCGGCGACGTGTTCAAGGAAGGTCTTTACGAGGATTTCGAGCGCCGCGCCGACATTTTGGAACTGTGCCGCTTCCGCACCACCGTCTCCGACCAGCCGGTCTCGCTGGCCGAGATCGTCGGGCGCATGAAGGAGGGGCAGGAGGGCCTGCCGACCATCACCGGCGACGACGCCGAGGCGCTGCGGAAGTCGCCCCAGCTCGAAGGCTATCTGGCGCGCGGCATCGAGGTGTTGCTGCTTACCGATCCGATCGACGAGTTCTGGGTGCGCGCGGTCGGCGATTACCAAGGCAAGCCGTTCCGCAACGTCGCCGAGGGCTCGGCCGACCTTGAGAAGGTCGCCGTCCAGCCCAAGGAGGGCGAGGAAAAGCCCGAGGCCGCGCCGGCCGACGAGATCGCCAATCTGGTCGCCGCGCTGAAGATCGCGCTGGGCGACGAGGTCAAGGACGTGCGCGCCTCGGTGCGCCTGACCGAAAGCCCGGTCTGTCTGGTCGCCGAGGAAGGCGACATGAGCATCCATCTCGAACGGCTGATGCGCCAGCATCGCCAGGGCGCCTCGGGGCTGAAGCCGCGCCGCATCCTGGAGATCAACCCGCACCACGCCCTGATCCGCGGCATGGCCGCGCGGGCCGGCGAGGACGGCGCCGCCGACCTGCTGGCCGACAGCGCCCATCTGCTGCTCGATCAGGCGCGCATCGTCGAGGGCGAACCCCCCGCCGACCCGGCCGCCTTCGCCCGCCGTCTGGCCTCGGTGATGCGAAAGGGGCTGCCCGCCTGATCCCCACCACCCACGGCAACCTGTTCGCCGATCTCCCCGCGCCGGGTCCCGAGGAAGTCTTCGAGACCCTGCGCCAGGGCGGTGGAACGCGCCTGCTGCGGATCGTCTCGCACGGACAGGCGACGCCGCCGGGCGAGTGGTACGACCAACCCGACGACGAATGGGTGGCGCTGCTGGCCGGCGGCGCCGGCCTGCTGATCGAGGGCGAGACGGAGCCTCGCGCGTTGCGGCCCGGCGACTGGCTGCTGCTGCCGGCCGGTCGGCGCCATCGCGTCGAATGGACGGCTTCCGGCGTGGCGACCATTTGGTTGGCGCTGCACATGCGAAGCGTTGAAGATTCCGCTTGAATCCGCCAAAGTTTGGGGGCATTACCAGTCTTTGTCGGCAACCCGAGCAGCGATGAACGGGGGAGTTTCTTTCATGTTTCTCGGTCGCGCCTGTGGCTGGGCCTTGGTGGCCCTGGCCCTGCTCCTGGCATCGGGCGATGCCGTGCTGGCGCTTGGCCCCGGCGAATATCCCGGTCTGGCCACCGCCGACATCCTGACCATCCTGGCCGGCCATGTGCCCCATCCCAACGCGATCGGCAGCCACTCGCTGGCCGTGCTCGGCACCGTGATCATGGCGATGCCGGCCTGGGCCGTGCTCGGCCCGCTGGGCGCCATCATCGCCTATCTCTGCCGCCAACGCCCCCGCTCGCGCCGCCTGTTCAACCGCGCCGCCTGACTTAAGCGCTATTTCCTCGCCAGCGGATGATGGGTCCGCACCAGGCTTTTCAGCCGCTCTTCCAGAACATGGGTGTAGATCTGCGTCGTCGCGATGTCGGCGTGGCCGAGCATTTGCTGCACGCCGCGCAGATCGGCGCCGTGGGCCAGCAGATGGCTGGCGAACGAGTGGCGCAGCACGTGCGGCGACACGCGCGACGGGTCGATGCCGGCGACCACGGCCAATTCGCCCAGGGCCTTGGCGAAACCGTCGCGGGTCAGATGACCCAGCCGTCCGGTCGAGGGAAACAGCCAGCGGCTCGGCTTGCCGTCGGGAAGCAGCGCCTCGCGCGCCGCGCGCCATTCGATCAGGGCTTGTCGGGCCGGTTCGCCGACCGGCACCATGCGTTCCTTCGAGCCCTTGCCCTTGACCACCAGCACCGGCCGGTCGCGCGCCACCGCCGACAGCGGCAGCGACACCAGCTCCGACACGCGCAGGCCGGTGGCGTACAGCAGTTCGAGCAGCGCCAAGGTGCGCAACCCGGCCGGGCCCGGCTTGGCCCGCGCCGCGTCGAGCAGCATGCCCACCTCGTCCTCGGACAGATATTTCGGCAAGGGGCTGCCGAGGCGCGGCGAATCGACCACCGAGGTGGGGTCTTCGGCCCGCACGCCCTCGCCAAACAGGAAACGGTGGAATTGGCGCAGCGCCGACAGCCGCCGCGCCGCCGTGCGCGGGGCCAGCCCGGCCTTGCGCATGGCGGCCAGGAAGCTGCGGATGCTGGCCTCGTCGGCCTGCTCGGGGACCAGCCCGCGCCCCAGGAGAAAGCCCGCATACTCCTCAAGGTCGCGGCGATAGGCGTCGAGCGTGTTGGCGGCGGCGCCCCGCTCGGCGGCCATCATCTCGAGAAAGGCTTCGACGTGGCGCGACATCATGCGTCCCCAGTCCGTTCCAAGAGGGCGATCAGCCGAGTTCACCACCAAGATGGGGTGATCGGGGCACCCCAACTCGGTGGTTGATCCACCGTTCTGGCGTTTCCTTCGCCGGGAATCAGCGATTCACAAGGCGTCAAGCGTGTTGGCGGCGGCGCCCCGCTCGGCGGCCATCATCTCGAGAAAGGCTTCGACGTGGCGCGACATCATGCGTCC
>JADGAL010000162.1:0-476 GCA_015232025.1 Alphaproteobacteria bacterium | reverse complement strand
CGCCAAGGTTCACCAAGGGAGTCGCGCGGTCGCCAAGGCCCGCCCCGGTCCCTTGGTGCCCTCTTGGTGGGCTTGGTGTCTTGGTGGTTGAACCACCGTTCTGGCGTTTCCTTCGCCGGGAATAAAAAGCCGCGACATCAAACCCCGTTGGCGATCGCCGCCTCGACGGCCAGGGCGCGGGCCTCGGCGTCGAAGCCGACCAGCCGCAGCGATCCGACCACGCGGTAGAGATTGGTGGGATCGGTCAGCGCCGGCCCCTCGTCGCCCAGCGCCACCAGGGCGACCAGCACGGTCTCGGCGAGGCGCAGATTCTCGGCGGCCAGATGCAGCGCGTGCCACAGGGACGGCCTGGGCGCGATGGTCGGTATCTGCCAGGGCGTGTCGAACGCCGGCAGCCAGAACTCGGTCGGCACCCGCTGGCCCAGCGCGTCGAGCAGCCCCAGCAGCACCGCGTTGCGCCGCTCGGCCTGTTCGGG
>JADGAL010000161.1 GCA_015232025.1 Alphaproteobacteria bacterium | reverse complement strand
GGCCGGCCGAACCGATGCCGGGGTGCATGCCACCGGCCAGGTGGCGCATATCGACCTGCCCGGCGACTTTCCCGCCGAAAAGGTGCGCGACGCGCTGAATTTCCACATGAAGCCCGAGCCGGTGGCGATCCTGGCCGCCCAGCGGGTGTCCGACGACTTCCACGCCCGCTTTTCGGCGATCAGCCGCGCCTATGTCTATCGCATCGCCAATCGGCACACCGCGCCGGTGCTGGAACGCGGCCGCGCCTGGTGGATTCGCAAGCCGCTGGACGAGACGGCGATGGCCAAGGCCGCCGCCCGTCTGGTCGGACACCACGATTTCAGCACCTTCCGCGCCGCCGAGTGCCAGTCGTCCTCGCCCTTCAAGACCCTGGATCGGCTGGAGGTGCGGCGCGATGGCGACATCATCAGCATCCACGCCGGGGCGCGATCCTTCCTGCATCATCAGGTGCGCAACCTGACCGGAACGCTGAAGCTGGTGGGCGAGGGCCGCTGGACGCCCGACGACGTCACCCGCGCCCTGAAAGCCTGCGACCGCCGCGCCGGCGGCCCCACCGCCCCGGCCTGCGGGCTGTATCTGATCGCGGTGGGTTACGAGGGCTGAAGGCCCCTGATCACCGTCACCCCCGCGAAAGCGGGAATGACGATGAAAAGTGGACTCAATACCGGCGAGCCAATTGCCAAGGGGGCGATTCGCCCGTACAGCGCCGGTGCCTTGGTGACTCTTGGTGTCCTTGGTGGCTTGGTGGTGAACCTTCTTTCTCAGACGTTCAGCTTGTCGAGTTCGCGCACGATCGCCTCGCCCATCACGCTGGTCGAGACCTTGGCCTTGCCGGCTTGCATGATGTCGGCGGTGCGCAGGCCGCCGGCCAGCACGTTCTTCACGGCGCGTTCGATCATGTCGGCCTCGGCGTCCATGTCGAACGAGTAGCGCAGCATCATCGAGAAGCTGAGCAGCGTGGCGAGCGGGTTGGCGATGTCGCGGCCGGCGATGTCGGGGGCCGAGCCGTGCACCGGCTCGTACAGGGCCTTGCGGCGGCCCTCGGCGTCGGGGGCGCCCAGCGAGGCCGAGGGCAGCATGCCCAGCGAGCCGGTCAGCATGGCGGCGCAGTCCGACAGGATGTCGCCGAACATGTTGGTGGTGACCATCACGTCGAACTGCTTGGGATTGCGCACCAACTGCATCGCCGCGTTGTCGACGTACATGTGGCTGAGTTCGACCTCGGGGTAATCCTTCGAGACGGCGATGACCTCTTCGCGCCACAGCACGGTCGATTCCAGCACGTTGGCCTTGTCGACCGAGCAGACCTTCTTGTTGCGCTTCATCGCCAGGTCGAAGGCGGCGCGCGCGATGCGCTGAATCTCGGGCGTCGTGTAGACCAGGGTGTTGAAGCCCTTGCGGGTGCCGTCGGGCAGCGTCTCGATGCCGCGCGGCTGGCCGAAATAGATGCCGCCGGTCAGCTCGCGCAGGATCATGATGTCCAGGCCCTTGACCACCTCGAGCTTCAGCGTCGAGGCGTCGGCCAGGGCGTCGAACACCACGGCGGGGCGCAGGTTGGCGAACAGGCCCATCTCCTTGCGGATGCGCAGCAGGCCGCGCTCGGGCTTCTTGTCGAAGGGCAGGTCGTCCCATTTGGGGCCGCCCACGGCGCCCAGCAGCACCGCGTCGGCGGCCATCGCCTCGGCCAGGGTCTCGTCGGACAGCGGCGTGCCGTGCCGGTCGTACGAGGCGCCGCCGATCAGACCCTCGCGCACGTCGAAGGTGACGCCGCGCTTGCGCGACAGCCAGTCGATCACCCGGCGCACCTGACCGGTCACCTCGACGCCAATGCCGTCACCCGGCAGCATCAACAGGGTCTTGGTTTTGCTCATGTGGGGTTCCCCTTCGGGTTTATGGTCAGCCGACCCAGGGCATCGACTGGCGCAAACGCGCCTCGAAGCCATCGATGGCGGCGGCCTTCCGCAGCGTCAGTCCAATGTCGTCCAGGCCTTCCAGCAGGCAATGCTTGCGGAACGGATCGACGTCGAAGGCGATGGTCCCGCCATCGGGGCGCTTGATGGTCTGCGCCGCGAGATCGATGGTCATCTGGGCGTTGGCGCCCTTGCGGGCGTCGTCCATCAACAGGTCGACCTGGTCCTGCGGCAAGGCGATCGGCAGGATGCCGTTCTTGAAGCAGTTGTTGTAGAAGATGTCGGCGAAGCTGGGCGCGATCACGCAGCGGATGCCGAAATCCAGCAGCGCCCAGGGGGCGTGCTCGCGCGACGAGCCGCAGCCGAAATTCTTGCCGGCCACCAGGATCTTGGCTTGGCGCCAAGCCGGCTGGTTCAGCACGAAGTCGGCGACCTCCTTGCCGTCCTGGGTATAGCGCATCTCGTCGAACAGGTTCTTGCCCAGCCCGGTGCGCTTGATGGTCTTCAGGAACTGCTTGGGAATCAGCATGTCGGTGTCGATGTTGACGATCGCCAGCGGCGCCGCGACACCCGTCAGAACGGTGAACTTGTCCATCGCGGCCTCCCTTATTTCAGCAGTTCGCGGACGTCGGCCAGCCGGCCGGTGACCGCCGCGGCGACCGCCATCTCGGGGCCGACCAGATGGGTGCGCCCGCCGCGGCCCTGACGGCCTTCGAAATTGCGGTTGGACGTCGAGGCGCAACGCTCGCCCGGCTCCAGCCGGTCGGCGTTCATCGCCAAGCACATCGAGCAGCCCGGCTCGCGCCATTCGAAGCCGGCTTCCAGGAAGATCTCGCGCAGCCCCTCGGCCTCGGCCTGCTCCTTGACCAGGCCCGAGCCCGGAACCACCATCGCGCCGACTCCGGCCGCCACCTTGCGGCCCTTGGCCAGGGCGGCGGCGGCCCGCAGATCCTCGATGCGGCCGTTGGTGCAGGACCCGATGAACACGCGGTCGATCTTGACCTCGCGCAACGGCGTGCCCGGCGTCAGGCCCATATAATCGAGCGAGCGTTCGACGGCGCTGCGCTTGTTCTCGTCGGCGAAATCGGCGGGCGAGGGCACGCTGGCGGTGATCGGCAGCACGTCCTCGGGGCTGGTGCCCCAGGTGACCATGGGAACCAGACTGGCGGCGTCGATCACCACCTCGGCGTCGAAATGGGCGCCCTCGTCGGTCTTCAGGGTCTTCCAATAGGAGACGGCGGCCTCCCAGGTGGCGCCCTTGGGCGCCTGCGGCCGGCCGGCCAGATAGGCGAAGGTGGTCTCGTCGGGGGCGATCAGGCCGGCGCGGGCGCCCGCCTCGATGGTCATGTTGCAGACCGTCATGCGGCCTTCCATCGACAGGGCCCGAATCGCCTCGCCGGCGAATTCGACGACGAAGCCGGTGCCGCCCGCCGTGCCGATGCGGCCGACCACCGCCAGCACGATGTCCTTGGCGCCGACGCCGGCCGGCAAGGCGCCGTCGACCCGGATCAGCATGGCCTTGGCCGGCTTCTGCACCAGGGTCTGGGTGGCCAGGACGTGCTCGACCTCGGAGGTGCCGATGCCGAAGGCCAAGGCCCCGAAGGCGCCGTGCGTCGAGGTGTGCGAATCGCCGCAGACGATGGTCGCGCCGGGCAGGGTGAAGCCCTGCTCGGGGCCGACGATGTGGACGACGCCCTGGCGGATGTCGTCCATCGGGAAATAGGGCACGCCGAAATCGCGGCAGTTGGCCTCGAGCGTCTCGACCTGGATGCGCGACTCGGGGTCGGCGATGCCTTTCGAGCGGTCGGTGGTGGGCACGTTGTGGTCGGCTACCGCCAGCACGAGTTCGGGACGGCGCACCTTGCGGCCGGCGACCTTCAAGCCTTCGAAGGCTTGCGGGCTGGTGACCTCGTGGACAAGATGCCTATCGATATAGAGCAGGCAGGTTCCGTCCTCCTGCACATCGACCAGATGAGCATCCCAGATCTTCTCGAACAACGTCCGTGGTTTGGCCATCGTCAGCCCTCCAATGCCCTGTCGACCCGCAGGGTTGGCGCGAGAATAACGCGTCGGCGGGCGTCAGGAAAGCGGCACCGCGACGAGGGCGGCCGGGGAAAGGAGTTTTCCCGGCCGCCCTCGCCATCGACGCGACAATAGGATTTTAAGCCTTGCTACCCTTGGCGGCGGCCTTCTCGGCGGCGACCGCCACGCGCTCGGCGGCGGCGACCTTGCCGGCGAAGCCGGTGGTCTGCTCGGCGATACGCGCCGACTTGCCGCGACGACCACGCAGGTAATACAGCTTGGCGCGGCGGACCTGGCCGCGCCGAACCACCTCGATGGTGGCGATGTTGGGCGAGTAGAGCGGGAAGATACGCTCGACGCCTTCGCCATAGCTGATCTTGCGCACGGTGAAGGCCGAGTTCAGCCCGTCGTTTTTGCGCGCGATGCACACGCCTTCATAGGCCTGCAGACGCTCACGCTGACCTTCGACGACCTTGACGCTGACCCTCAGGGTGTCGCCCGGCGAGAACTGGGGCACGCCGCGGGTGGCGGTCAGCTTCTCGATCTGCTCCTTCTCGAGCTGCTCAATGATATTCATCTCTAACCCTCGTTCCTGTCCCTGGCCGCGTACCGGGACCACAGGTCCGGCCGCCTTTGCCGCGTCACCTCTTCCGCCTGGGCTGTTCGCCAGGCGCGGATTCTTTCGTGGTGGCCCGAGATAAGCACCTCCGGCACCGCCCGCCCGTCCCATGTCTGGGGGCGGGTGTAGTGGGGATATTCCAACACTCCCCGCTCGAAACTCTCTTCGGCGTGCGAGGCCTCCTTGCCCATCACGCCGGGCAAAAGCCGCACCACCGCGTCCATCACGACCATCGCCGCCGGCTCTCCGCCCGACAGCACGTAGTCGCCTATGCAAATCTCCTCGACCGAATGGGCGTCCAGCACGCGCTGGTCGATGCCCTCGAAACGGCCGCACAACAGCCTCGCACCCGGTCCCGCCGCCAGCGCCCTGACGCGCGCCTGGTCCAACGGGCGACCGCGCGGGGTCAAATACACCAGCGGGCCTTCGCCTCCGGCCCCCCGGATCGCCGCGTCGACCACGTCGGGCCGCATCACCATGCCCGCCCCGCCACCGAACGGGGTGTCGTCCACGGAGCGGTGTTTATCGCTCGCGAAGCCGCGAATGTCCACCGTTTCCAAAGCCCAAAGGCCATCCGCCAACGCCCGGCCGGCCAGGGAATGACCCAGCGGCCCGGGAAACATCTCGGGGAAGATGGTCAGAACGGTGGCGCGCCACGGCGCCTCATTCGCCACTTCCGGTCCCTTCCTTTTCCGGTTCGGCGGCCACTTCGTGCGGCGGCCGCAGCACCACGCGTCCGCCGCCCGGATCGACCACCGGGAAATTGGCGCGGGTGAAGGCGTAAAGCCCCGAACCACCCGCATCCATCCTCACCTCGACCACGTCGCCGGCTCCGAAATCGCCGATCGAGGCGATCTTGCCGATGCCTTCGCCGTTCTCGTCCTCGACGGCGAGGCCGATCAGGTCCTCAACGTAGAAGTCGTCATCGTCGCCACCGGCCGGCAGCGCCGCGCGCGGCACCCACAGCCGGGTTCCGGTCAGCGCCTCGGCGGCGTCACGGTCGGCGACCCCCTCGGCGCGGGCCAGAACAACGCCACCCTTGGCCTCGCCGACGACCTTCAGGCGGAAGCGCAAAGCCCCCCCCTCGTCCTCGACCGGGCCATAGGCGGCCACGTCGATCGGCCGCCCGGTGAAGCTTTTGACGCGCAGTTCGCCGCGCAACCCGTGCGCACCGACCACCACGCCAACGCACAGGCGGCGCGACAAGCGTTACTCGCCGGCGGCGGCGGCGGCGGCGGCCGCGGCCTCTTGGGCCTTGATCCGCTCCTGCGCCTTGGCCTTGGGAGCCGCCTGCTTGGTCTGCTCGGCGCGGGCGGGGGCGGCCATCAGCTCGGCCCCGGCCAGGAAGCGCGCCACGCGATCGGTGGGCTGGGCGCCGACCGACAGCCAATGCTTGATGCGGTCGTTGTCCAGTTGAAGGCGCTGGACGTGCTCGACCGGCAGCATCGGGTTGTAGGTGCCCACCTTCTCGATGAAGCGGCCGTCGCGCGGGCTGCGGGAATCCGCGACCACGATGCGATAGAAGGGGCGCTTCTTGGCGCCCGCGCGCGCCAGTCGGATCTTCAGAGACATTCGCGTTTAGTCCTTGTCGATATAGTTGAAGTCATTTGAGCCCGCCCAGTCCCGGCGGCAACAGGCCGCCCAGACCGCGCATCAAGCCCTTCGGTCCCATTTTGCCGACCTTCTTCATGATGTCGGCCATCATCTGATGCTGTTTCAGAAGCTTGTTGACGTCCTGCACCGAGACCCCGGCGCCAGCCGCGATGCGGCGCTTGCGCGAGGCCTTGATGATCTCGGGCCGGCGGCGTTCGATCACCGTCATCGACGAGATGATCGCCTCTTGGCGCGCCACGACGCGGTCGTCCAGATTGGCCCCGTCCAACTGCTTCTTCATCTTGCCGATGCCGGGCAGCATGCCCAGCAGGCCCTTCATGTCGCCCATGCGGCGGATCTGGCGCAATTGCGAGGCCAGATCCTCAAGGTCGAACTTGCCCTTCTGCACGCGGGCGGCCAGCTTTTCCGCCTCGGCGTGGTCGATCGACTCGGCGGCCTTCTCGACCAGGCTGACCACGTCGCCCATGCCCAGCATGCGGCTGGCGATGCCTTCGGGCCGGAACGGCTCGAGGGCGTCCATCTTCTCGCCCATGCCCAGGAATTTGATCGGGCGGCCGGTGATGTGGCGCATCGACAGCGCGGCGCCGCCGCGCGCGTCGCCATCGACGCGGGTCAGCACGATGCCGGTGACGCCCACCTTCTCGTTGAATTCGCGGGCCAGCGTCACCGCGTCCTGGCCGATCATCGCGTCGGTGACCAGCAGGGTCTCGGTGGGCCGAACCGCGTCGCGCACCAGGGCGACCTCGGCCATCAATTCCTGGTCGATGTGCAGACGGCCGGCGGTGTCCAGGATCACCACGTCATAGCCTTCGCGGCGGCCCATCTCCATGGCGCGCTTGGCGATGTCGACCGGCATCTGGCCTTCGACCACGGGCAGGCTACCGACCTGGACCTGGCCGGCCAAAATCTCCAACTGGCGCTGCGCCGCCGGGCGGTAGACGTCCAGCGAGGCCAGCAGCACCTTCTTCTTCTGCCGCGACTTCAGGCGAAGCGCCAGCTTGCCCGAGGTGGTCGTCTTGCCCGAGCCCTGCAGGCCGACCATCAGGATGGCGACCGGCGCGGCGGCGTTCAGGTTCAGTTCGACGTCGTCCGATCCCAGCGTCTCGACCAGGACGTCGTTGACGATCTTGACCACCATCTGGCCGGGGGTGATGCTTTTCACCACCTCGTGGCCGACGGCCCGTTCCTTGACCTTGGCGACGAATTCCTTGACCACCGGCAGGGCGACGTCGGCTTCGAGCAGCGCCACGCGGACCTCGCGCATCGCCTCGGCGACGTCGGATTCGCTCAGCGCGCCGCGCCGCTTCAAGCGGTCGAAGACGTCACCCAGACGGTTGCTCAGGCTTTCGAACATCTATTCCCTTGCCCAAAAGGTTTCGCGCCAGTGCGCGGAGCATCGCGGACTGGCGGACCTCGAAACGAGGCGTCACGCTTCGGTCGGACCGAAGAGAGCAGCTATGTAGGCCCGGCGCCCGAGCGAGTCAAGGAATCCATCATGCGCATCACGATCGCGGCGGGGCTTCCGCCCCTCCGCGACCATCCATGCC
>JADGAL010000160.1:520-7729 GCA_015232025.1 Alphaproteobacteria bacterium | reverse complement strand
CCGTCATGCCCGTGCTTGACACGGGCATCCAACGCGGCGGCGCGGGATGGCCGGATCAAGTCCGGCCATGACGGAGAAACCAACGTCATACCCGTGCTTGACACGGGCATCCAACGCGGCGGCGCGGGATGGCCGGGTCAAGCCCGGCCATGACGGAAAAGGGGACAAAGGAGCGCGGGACGAACATACGTTTCAGCGGTCGCGGCCGCTCGATCGCGTCCACTGGGCGACCGGCGCCGTCGCGTGGGTGGCGGTGTAGGGCACGTATTTGCGATCCTCGCCCAGGATGTGGGTGATCAGCCAGTTTTGCAGAAGCTCGAACAGGCGCCGCGCGTCCACGGACTCGCCGCGTTCGATGTCGGACTTCAGCGAGAACACCACGTCGTACATGCGGTCGTGGAGTTCCTTGTGGGCGCGCCAGTCGGGATAGCCGGCGCGCTTCATCTCCTGTTCCTCCTCGCTGAAATGGACCAGCACGAAATCCTCGAGGGTGTTCATCACCGGCAGAATTCGGGGATCGCGGCCCTCGGCGTCGAGCAGCGGATGCAGGGCGTTCAAGCAGTCGATGATCATCCGATGATGGCCATCCAGCGCGTCGGAGCCCACCGACATGTCGGCCGTCCATTCGATGAACCTCATGCGTTCAGGCCTCCATCAGGGCGCGGATGTGGACGGCGACGCAGGCCGCCAGGGCGCGGGTGTCGTAACCGCCCTCCAGCAGCGAGACGACGCGCCGCCCGGCGGTGTCGCGGGCGACGGCCAGCAGGGCGCGGGTCACCCAATCGAAATCGCCGACCTGTAGCCGCAGATGGGCCATGGGGTCGGCGGCGTGGGCGTCGAAGCCGGCCGAGATGATCAGGAAGTCGGGCGCGAACGCCCGCAGCCGGGGCAGGATGATCTCGGTATAGGCGGCGCGGAACGGCTCGGAAGTGGTGCCGGCGGGCAGCGGCGCGTTCACCACCACGGCGCCCCCTTCGCCGCCCGTCTCGGTCGGCGCGCCGGTATAGGGGAAGGCGTCGATCTGGTGGGTCGAGGCGTAGAACATGCCCGGCTCGTCCCACAGCACTTGCTGGGTGCCATTGCCGTGATGCACGTCGAAATCGACCACCGCGACGCGCTTGAACCCATGCGCGTCGCGGGCGTGCAGGGCGGCGATCGCCGCGTTCGAGAACAGGCAAAAGCCCATCACCGCCTCGCGCTCGGCGTGGTGGCCGGGGGGGCGGGTGGCGCAAAAGGCGTTGCGGCCGCGGCCGGTGGCGACCTCGTCGACCGCCGCGCAGGCGGCGCCGGCCGAGCGCAACGCGGCCTCGCCCGATTTGGGCGAGACGAAGGTGTCGCCGTCCAGTTCGACGCATCCCTCCAGGGGGATCGCCGCCATCACGGCGTCGAGATGGGCCTGGCTGTGGGCGCGCAAGATCTGCTCGGCGGTCGCCAGGGGCGCCTCCTCGCGCGGCAGATACATGAACTCCTCGCGATCGAGGATGTGGCCGATGGCGCGCAGCCGGTCGGCGCATTCGGGATGGAACTCGCCGGTGTCGTGTTCCAGGCAGACCGGATGGCCGTAGATCACCGTCGAAGACAAGATGTCGTTTCCCGCCAGTTCGAACCGGGGACCATCATAGGGCTTGCCGGGCCGATCTGAAAGGTTTCGTCTGGACGCCAAAGAGGCCGCTTGTCTGAGCGGCCTCTTGCTAGTCGTCGCCATGTCCCACCCGAAAACTCGGATGAGTTTGGGGGTGGGACGGCATGGGGCCATTGGTATCGCAACTCAAGGGGATCGTGATCGCCATGTCTCCTTTTCGGCTGGATGAGAACGTCGTTCGTTCCCTATAACTGAGCGCGATCGTCTGGTTTGTCAAGTCGGAATTGGAGGCATTCCAGGTTGGGGCGCCTCGCGCAAGGCCGCCCTGCGATTTCCGCCGCTACTCCCCGCGATTTGGTTGCGTCACTATACCCGTTGGTCAATATGGTCCGGAGGGCCTTGATGCAAATCGCCCAACAGCGATTCGATTCCGTTCCCACGTCCGACGCCCTTCGCCCGCTGGGCGAGATGCGACCCGATCTGGTCCTGGTGTTCGGCTCGGCGGTCCATTTCGCGGCGCCCGGCTTCTCCGAGGGCCTGCGCCAAAGCTTCCCCGAGTCCAGCGTGGTGGGGTGCAGCACGGCCGGCGAGATCACCCGCCGGGGCGTCGACAATGGAAGCTGCGTGGTCACCGCCATCCGCTTCGCCGGCACGCCGATTCGGGTGGCCGAGGCGCCGCTGACCGGGCTCGAGGGCTCGTTCGCGGCGGGCGAGGATCTGGCCCGCCGGCTGGAAGGGCCGGAGTTGGCCGGGGCCTTGGTGTTCGGGCGCGGCTTGGGCATCAATGGCAGCGCGCTGATCGACGGCATGGCCTCGGTGCTGGGCGCCGACTTGCCGATCTCGGGCGGGCTGGCCGGCGACGACGGAGCCTTCCAGCGCACCTTGATCCTGACCCCCTCGGGGGTGTTCGACGACCGCGTGGTGGCGATCGGCTTCTTCGGCGGACGGCTGCGCCTGGGCCACGGCTCGTTCGGCGGATGGGAGCCGTTCGGCCCGACCCGCCGCGTCACGCGCGCCGAGGGCAACATCTTGTTCGAACTCGACGGCGAGCCGGCGCTCAACATCTACAAGCGCTATCTTGGCGAATACGCCAAGGACCTGCCCGCCTCGGGCCTTCTGTTCCCCTTCGAGATGCTGGACGAGGGCCACGCCCGCGTCGGCCTGATCCGCACCATCCTAGGCGTCGACGAGGCGGCCGGCAGCCTGATCCTGGCCGGCGCCATCGATCCCTCGGGCTATCTGCGACTGATGCACGCCAGCCCCGACGCCCTGGTCCAAGGCGCCGAGCAGGCGGCGCGCACCGCCGCGCCGGGCGAGCGGGGCCGCGGCCCGGCCCTGGCGGTGCTGGTCAGTTGCGTCGGCCGCAAGCTGGTGATGGGCGACCAGGTCGACGAGGAGATCGACGCCGTGGTCGAGCATCTGGGCGAGGCCGTCACGGTGGCCGGGTTCTATTCCTATGGCGAGATCTGTCCGACCCGCGGCGGGGCCGATTGCCGGCTGCACAACCAGACCATGACGGTCACCCTGCTGGCCGAGGTCTGAACGCATGCACCGCCTTCTGTCGGGACAGCTTCGCCGGGCGCTCGGCTTCCGCTCGCCCGAGGAGTTGGCCGAGGCGATCGCGGCGTTGCGCGCCGCCGTCGAGCGGGACGGGCTCGACGGTCCCGGCCGGCTGCTCGCCGATGGCTTGGGCGATCTGTTCGAGCGCATCGACCGCAGCTACGAGCAGGTCGACCGCGACCTGATCCTGCGCAGCCGCAGCCTGCAACTCAGCTCCGAGGAGTTGCTGGCCGCCAACGACCGGCTGCGCGACGAGACCGCCATCCAGGCCCGCGCCATCCACTCGCTGCGCGCCATCGCCAACGACCTGCTGGCCGCCGATGGCAAGCCGCCGCTCGACGAGGACGCCAGCGGGCTGGAAAGCCTGGCGGTCTTGATGGCCGATCTGGTCGCCGAGCGCAGCCGCGCCCAGAAGGAGTCGGAGAACCAGAAATTCGCGCTGGACCAGCACGCCATCATCAGCATCACCGATCTGGCCGGCCGCATCGTCTACGCCAACGACAAATTCTGCGAGATCAGCGGGTTCGGCCGCGACGAGTTGCTGGGCCAGCCGCACCGCCTGGTCAATTCCGGGCACCATCCCAAGGCCTTCTTCGCCGGGATGTGGAAGACGATCGTCGCCGGCCAGGTCTGGCACGGCGAGATATGCAACCGCGCCAAGGACGGCACCCCGTATTGGGTGGCCGCCACGGTGGTGCCCTTGATGGCTCCGGACGGCCGGCCCGAGCGCTACATCGCGATCCGCACCGACATCACCATGCAAAAGCGCATGGAGGAGGATCTGCGCGACAACCAGCGCTTCCTGCGCGGCATCACCGATTCGATGGGCGAGGGGGTGTTCGCGCAGGACGCCCATGGCCGCCTGACCTTCATGAACCGCGAGGCCGAGCGCCTGCTGGGCTGGACCATCGACGAACTGCGCGACCGCAATTTCCATGACACCGTGCATTTCCAGGACGACAAGGGCCGGCCGGTGCCGCGCGGGCGCTGCCTTTCGACCCGCACGGTCATGGACGGCGAGATCTACCGCTCGGAGAACGACGCCTTCACGGCGCGCGACGGCACCCTGTTCGCCGCCGCGCTGGTCTCGGTGCCGCTGCGCGACGGCCGGCAGGTGGTCGGCTCGGTGTCGGTGTTCCAAGACATCACCGACCGCAAACGCATGCTGGCCGCGCTGAAGAAAAGCGAAGAGCGCCTGAAGATCGCGCTCGACGCCTCGAACACCGGGCTGTGGGACTGGAACCCGCGCACCGACCAGGCGTTCTTCAGCGACCAATGGCTGGGCATGCTGGGCCACCTGCCCGGCGAGATCGAGGCCAGCGGGCGGGGCTGGCTGGCGCTGCTGCATCCCGACGACGTGGCCCATGTGCAAGAGGCCCTGCGAAGCCATTGGGAGGGCGAATCCGAGGTCTACGAGGTCGAATTCCGCATGCGCCACAAGACGGCCGGCTGGAAGTGGATCCTCGCCGCCGGCCGCCTGATCGAGCGCGACGCCGAGGGCCGGCCGCTGCGCATGACCGGCATTCACAAGGACATCAGCGACCGCAAGCTGGTCGAGGACCAACTGGCCCGCGCCAAGACCGAGGCCGAGCGCGCCAACGCCACCAAAAGCCAGTTCCTGGCCAATATGAGCCACGAGATCCGCACCCCGATGAACGCCATCATCGGCCTGAGCTATCTGGCCCTGCAAACCGAGCTGGCGCCGCGCCAGCGCGATTACCTGACCAAGATCGAGGGCTCGGCCAAGGCGCTTTTGAACATCATCAACGACATCCTCGACTTCTCGAAGATCGAGGCCGGCAAGATGGTCATCGAGACCGTCGCCTTCAGCCTGGACGACGTGCTCGACCACGCGGTCGGGCTGGCCGCCGAACTGGCCCGGCGCAAGGGGCTGGAACTGCTGGTGCGCCAACACGGCGCGGTGCCCCCGGTGCTGCTGGGCGACCCGACCCGGCTGGGCCAAGTGCTGACCAATCTGCTGGGCAACGCGGTCAAGTTCACCGATCGCGGCGAGGTCCTGCTGGAGGTCGCGGCGATTCCCGACGGCCCCGACCAGGTGCGGCTGGATTTCGCGGTGCGCGACACCGGCATCGGCATGACGCCCGAGCAGATCACGCGGGTGTTCGAAAGCTTCTCGCAGGCCGACGCCTCGACGACGCGGCGCTATGGCGGAACCGGGCTGGGCCTCGCCATCAGCCGCCAACTGGTCGAGATGATGGGCGGCCGGATGGGCGCCGAAAGCCGGCCGGGCGTCGGCACCACCTTCACCTTCGATCTGCGCGCCGGCTGCCGCCACGAGGGCGCCGCCGGTCCGGCGCCCGCCTTGTCGCTGGACGGACGCCGCGCGCTGGTGGTCGACGACAGCGCCACCGCCGTCGAGGTGATGAGCGAGATGCTGACCGCGCTGGGCCTCGAGGTCGAAGGCGCCCTGTCGGCCCGCGCCGCCCTGCACGCCTTCGAGGCGGCCCGCGCCGCCGCCCGCCCCTTCCAACTGGTGGTGGCCGATTGGCGCATGCCGGGCATGGACGGCATCGAATTGTGCCGCCGCATCGTCGCCGACTCGCCCGAGGGCGCGCCGCCGATTCTGCTGGTCACCGCCTACGACTCGGCCGAGTTGGCCCGCGCCAAGGACGACCTGCCGGTCGCCGAGGTGCTGGCCAAGCCGGTCACGCCGGCCATGCTGCGCGCCGCCGTGGCCAGGGCCTGGGGACTAGTGCTCCGACTCATTCAGATGGTGCAGGCAGGCGGGACAGCTTGGCGAGGATGGCTTTGGCGGGCTTGGTCCAGACGAATGGCTTTGATGAGCGGTTGTGCTCCTTGATGTAGCGACGGATTGCGTCCTGAAGGTCGGAGACGGACTTGAAGACGCCGCGCCGGATGCGCCTGCGCGTGATGATCGAGAAGAAGCCCTCGACTGCGTTAAGCCAGGAGGCCGAGGTGGGCGTGAAATGGAAGACCCAGCGGGGATGATCTGCCAGCCATTCCTTGACCTTGGGATGCTTGTGAGTGGCGTAGTTGTCGGCGATGGCGTGGATCAGCTTTCCGGCTGGTACGGCCCGCTCAACGGCATTGAGAAACTTGATGAATTCCTTGTGGGTGTGTTTTGGCATGCAGCGGCCGATCACGGTGCCGTCGAGGATATTCAGGGCCGCGAACAACGTGGTGGTGCCGTTACGCTTGTAGTCGTGGGTCATGGTGGCGCATTTGCCCGGCTTCAGCGGCAGGCCGGGCTGGGTGCGGTCGAGGGCCTGGATCTGGCTCTTTTCATCGATAGAGACGACTACGGCATGGGCGGGCGGGTTCATGTAGAGGCCGACGACATCCTCGACCTTGGCGGCGAAGGCGGGGTCATTCGACTTCTTGAAGGTGCGGAGGCGGTGCGGTTGAAGACGATTGGCGTCCCAGAGGCGCTGCACCGCGCTTAAGCTGATACCGACGGCCTTGGCCACCATGCGGCCCGTCCAATGGGTGCCTTCGCCGGGTGGCTCGGTGCAGGGCAAGGCCAGAACCTTGGCGATGATCTCCAACGAAAGGGGCGCCTTGCCGGGCTTGCGTGTCTTGTCGCGCAGCAAGCCGTCCACCCCCTCCTCGGCGAAACGCCGCTGCCAGCGCCACACCGCCGGGCGGCTGACTTCAGCCTGGCGGGCGACATCGGCAACCGGCAGTTTGTCCGCCGACAAAAGGATGATCCGAGCCCGCAGGACATGCTTCTGTGGGCGATTGCGATCAGCGACGACGGCGGCCAAGCGCACGCGGTCTTCGGATCGAACGATGATGCTGACGGTCTGAGCCATGCACCCAGAATCGCATGGATCAGGCCGACTGTGAATCCTCTGATTGGTTCAATGCACTAGCGTCCGCCATGCGCAAGGCCAATACGCGTAACCCAGAAATGGTTCGTGGGCCTAATGGGCGTGTATATGGTTATAGAATTGATCTAAGCGCCATCTCTGTCGCTGAGGAAAACATTTTCTTCAATTACGACGATGACGAGCCGGCTTCAGTAAAATGTAGGTTATCAAATGGAAATGATCTTCTTTTGTATTTTCCTGAGGTCGGATCTTGTT
>JADGAL010000160.1:0-436 GCA_015232025.1 Alphaproteobacteria bacterium | reverse complement strand
TGTGCCAATCCTTGGTCCCGTCGAGCACAACGAGGCTCTATTTGGCAGAGATGCAGCACGCCTTGCGCTTGTTGATTATGGCGCGGCGAGAAACTTTAGGAATATCTGGTTTCACTATCCTGAACAATTTGAGGAGTTCAGGACCGTCCTGTCACAGACCTGGCCGGGCATGGACATAGAACGCCCGACGGTAGATTTCAGTCACGACAAGGCGCGACTTACCATGTTCTGTCCGGAGGAAAGGATACCAAGAGAAATATTCTGGGCGGGGTTTGGATTTCAGGTGTGGTGTCAGATGCTAACATACCTTATCCAATCAAAGGATAAAGCGCTTTTCTTGATAGATGAGCCCGATATATATTTGCATTCTGACCTTCAACGCCAGTTACTGGTGTTGCTGCGCAACCTTGGGCCAGATATTTTGATTGCGACCCAT
>JADGAL010000015.1 GCA_015232025.1 Alphaproteobacteria bacterium | reverse complement strand
GACCACCACGCGGCGCGCCGCCGGCTCCAGCCGCACCACGAACAAGGGCGGGCCGCCGCCCAGGCGCAGGCCCTTGCGCTGGCCGACCGTGTAATGGATGACGCCCTCGTGCCGGCCCAGCACGCGGCCGTCCTGATCGACGATGTCGCCCGGCTCGGCGGCGCCGGGGCGCAGCTTAGCGACCAGCGCGGCGTAGTCGCCATCCGGCACGAAGCAGATGTCCTGGCTGTCGGGCTTGTCGGCGACGCCCAGGCCGAAGCGGGCGGCCAGCGCGCGGGTCGCCGCCTTGTCGGCCAGCCCGCCCAGCGGGAAGCGCAGGAAGTCGAGCTGCTCGCGGGTCGTGGCGAACAGGAAATAGCTTTGGTCGCGGGCCGGATCGGCGGCGCGCAGCAGATGCGGGCCGGGTGCCCTGCGGACGTAATGCCCGGTGGCCAGGGCGGCGGCGCCCAGTTCGCGGGCCGCCGTCAGCAGGTCGCGGAACTTGACCGTGCGATTGCAGGCCACGCAGGGGATCGGCGTCTCGCCGCGGGCGTAGGACTCGGCGAAGGTCTCGATCACCGCGTCACGGAAGCGGCTTTCGTAGTCGAGCACGTAATGGGGAATGCCCAGCCGATCGGCGACGGCGCGGGCGTCGCGCAGGTCGCGGCCGGCGCAGCAGGAGTTGGCGCGCCCGATCGCCTGGCCGTGATCGTAAAGCTGCAAGGTGACGCCCACCACCTCGTGCCCGGCCTCGGCGAGCAGCGCCGCCGTGACCGAGGAATCGACGCCGCCCGACATGGCGACGACGACGCGCGAGCCTGGGGGAAGATCAATGTCCGACATCGACCCTATCTGGTCACATCCAGTCCCATTTGCCAGAAGCCGGCTTCGAGGCGGGTGGCTTGGCGGAAGGTGTCGATCAAGGACGGCATGCGGCCTTCGCCGCCGCGCAGGCCCATCAGCCGGTCGAGTTGGGCGACCTGGGCGCGCGCCACGCGCTGGTACTCGTCGCCGGAATACATCTCGATCCACGACAGATAGGGATTGCCGTCCAGCCGGCTGGCTGGGTCGATCTTCAGCAGATTGGCGATCTCGGCATAGCCGATCACGCAAGGCGCCAGCGCGACTTGCAGGTCCAGCAGATCGCCGGCCATGCCGCGATCCAGCACGAAGCGGGTATAGGCGATGGTGGCGTCGGCCTCGGGCAGCGCCGCCAACTCCTCCTCCAGGATGCCCCAGTCATGGCAATATTTGAGGTGCAGTCCCATCTCGTCGAGGATCGACGCCATCCCCGCCGCCGAGAAGCGCATGTCCTCCAGCGTGTCGCTTTTGTAGACCGCCAACCCATAGGCGCGCGCGAAGTGGATCAGGAACAGATAGTCCTGAAGCAGGTAGTGGCGGAAGCACTCCTCGGGCAGGGTGCCGTCGCCCAGGCGGCGCACGAAGGAATGCCCGATGAAGGCCTGCCACTCGTCGGGGCAGGCCGAGCGCAGACGGGCGAACAGGCTGGTTTCCGCGCCCATGGTCAGCTCCGCTCGTCGATCCAGGCCATCTGGATGGCCTCGAGGATTTTCTCGTTCGAGCGCGCCGGATCGTCGGCGAAGCCCTCCAACTCGACCACCCAGCGGTGCAGGTCGGTGAAGCGGAGATTGACGTTGTCCACCTCGGGGTGCCTGTCCTCGAGCGCGATGGCGATGTCGTGGATGTCCGTCCAGCGCATTCTCAGCCCTTGTCGACCATCATGTTGCGGGTCGCCGCCGGCAGGGTGACCACCAGGCCATCCAATTCCTTCGACATGATGATCTGGCAGCCCAGCCGCGAGGTCTGGCTCAAGCCGAAGGCGAGATCGAGCATGTCCTCCTCGTCCTCGCTGGCCTCGGACAGTTTGCCGTACCATTCGGGCGCCACCACCACATGACAGGTCGAGCAGGCCAGCGAGCCCTCGCAGGCGCCTTCCAGGTCGATCTTGTTGCGGTGGGCGATCTCCAACACCGACAGGCCCTCGGCCGCCTCGACCTCGTGGCGGGTTCCGTCCTTGTCGATGAACGTCATCCTGGCCATCTCGCGCTCTCCCCTTCTTTTGTTCGTCCCTCGCCGGGCGGGGCCTCTCGGCCCCTTGGCCGCCGCCTCAATGGCGGCTGGAATGTTCCAATCACGAACCCAGCTTGTCGCCCAGGGTGTCGACGCTGACACCGGACAGGGCCGAGCGGATGCCGCGATCCATGCGGCGTTCGGCGAAGTCCTTGGTGGCATCCTCGAGCCCATCGACCGCCGCCTGGATGGCCTCGCGGTCGGTGCCCTGGCACGCCGCCTCGACGGCGGCGATGGCGGCATCGATAGCCCGCCTCTCCTCCGGCGACAAGAGGTCATGGTCGACTTTCAACGCCGATCCCACGGCCAGGACCGAACGGCGCGCCTCGACCCGCGATTCGGTCAGCACGCGCAACGTCATGTCCTCGCGGGCATGCGCCATGCTGTCGCGCAGCATCGAGGCCATCTCGTCCTCGGTCAGGCCATAGGAGGGCTTCACCGAAACCTCCTGCTCGACGCCGGTGGTCTGCTCGCGGGCGCTGACCGTCAGCAATCCGTCGGCATCCACCGCGAAGGTGACGCGGATGCGCGCCGCGCCGGCCGCCATCGCCGGAATGCCCGACAGCACGAAGCGCGCCAGCGAGCGGCACTGGTCGGCCATCTCGCGCTCGCCCTGGACGACGTGCATCATCATGGCCGACTGGCCGTCCTGGTAGGTGGTGAATTCCTGCCCCAGGGCAACCGGAATCGGCTGGTTGCGCGGAATCACCTTCTCGACGATTCCGCCCATCGTCTCGATGCCGAGCGACAGCGGCGTGACGTCGAGCAGCAGCGTGTCCGAGCCCGCCGTCAGCGCCTCGGCCTGCAACGCCGCCCCCACCGCGACCACCTCGTCGGGGTTGATGTTGGCGAGCGGCTCGCGGCCGAACGCCTCGGCCACCCGGCGACGCACCAGCGGCACGCGGGTCGAGCCGCCGACCAGCACCACCCCCTTGACGTCCTCGGGCAGCGCCTCGGCGTCGTCGAGCACGCCCTGGACCAAGGCCACCGTGCGATCGACCATCGGCGCGATCAGGGCCTCGAAGGTGTCGCGGTCGAGGCTGTGGCGGGTCGGCTTGCCGTCGACCTCGATGAACCACTCGCCCGACGAACGCGAGGTCAGGCATTCCTTGGCGACGCGGGCGGCCGCCAGCGCCTGCTTGGCCTCGGCCGAGGTGATGGTCTCCTCGCCCAGCCGGATGCGGCGCTCGGCCAGGAAGTGCTCGGCGATGGCGTGGTCGAAATCGTCGCCGCCCAACGCGGCGTCGCCGCCGGTGGCGCGCACCTGGAAGACGCCCTTCTCCATGCGCAGCAGCGAGATATCGAAGGTGCCGCCGCCCAGGTCGTAAACCGCGTAAAGCCCCTCGGCGGCGTTGTCCAGCCCATAGGCCATCGCCGCCGCGGTCGGCTCGTTGACCAGGCGCAGGACCTCGATCCCGGCCAGCCGGGCGGCGTCCTTGGTGGCGGCGCGCGCCCCGTCGTCGAAATAGGCGGGCACCGTGATGACCGCGCGGTCGACCGGCTTGCCCAGCGCCGCCTCGGCGCGGGCCTTGATGGCGCGCAGGATGTCGGCCGACACCTCGACCGGGGTCAGCACACGCTCGCCGACCCTCAGGCGGACCATGCCGCCCTCGGCCGCCTGATCCAGCGTGAAGGGCAGCGTGCCGGCCAGCGCCTTGACGTCGCCCACGCCGCGCCCCATCAGGCGCTTGACCGAGGCCACCACCCGGTCGGGATGGTCGAGCAGGGCGCGGCGCGCCTTGGCGCCCACCACCACCGCGCCGTCCTCGGCGTAATAGGCAACCGATGGCACCAGCCCCTCGCCGTCCTCGTCGCGCAGCACCTCGGGCTTGTCGCCGGTCGAGACCGCCACGACCGAGTTCGTGGTGCCAAGGTCGATGCCCACCGCGGCGCCGCGGTCGCTTTGATGCGGCAGCGGAGACTCGCCGGGCTCGTAGATGTCGAACATCATCGGGGCACCATCCTGGTCAAAAAAAAGAGTTTACCACCAGCCGGCCTCGCATCACGCCACCGGCCGGATCAGTCGGGACTTGCGGGCGCGGGCCTCCTCGGCCAGCTTGCCGAGATATTTGAGGCGGGTGGTCAAGGCCCCGGCGCGGTCGAGGTCGCGGTGGCCGAAGGCGGTCGACAGGGCGCATTGGCAGGTCAGCACCTGGGCCTCGGCGCGGGCCGCCACCTTGTCGATGGCGGCGCGGGTTTCGGCTTCGGCCAGCGCCTCGCGCATCTCCATCGCCTCCATCAGCAATTCGGGATCGTCGATGGTGGCGGTGCCGTGGATATCGACCTTGCGACCCTCCAGCGACAGCATGTAGGCGGCGCGCTTGAGCGGGTCCTTCAACGTCTCGTAGGCGTCGTTCACCGCCACCGCCTGGCTTTGGCTGAGCGCCCGTTCGCGCGCCGTGCGGCCCGAGAAGCGGTCGGGGTGCAGGCGGCGCTGCAAGTCGAAATAATTGTGGTCGAGCGTCACCATGTCGACGTCGAAGCTGCGCGGCATGCCCAGCCGGGTGAAATGGTCGACCACGCCCGGCCCCTGCACCGCCGCGCAGGTCGAGCAGAAAAGGGCGCGCTGGATCACCGGCCCCTTGCAGGACCAGCATGGCGACAGGGCGCCGCGTTCGATAGGGCTGTTGGGCTCGTGGCTCATTGGAACGAATGTCGGGCGGCCGGGTCACGGCCGCCGCCCTTATGCCTCAGACGTGGAAGGACTCGCCGCAGCCGCAGCGCCCCTTCTCGTTGGGATTGCGGAAGACGAAGCCGGATTGCAGCTTGTCCTCGACGAAGTCCATCTCGGTGCCGAGGATGAACATGGTCGCCTTCGGATCGATCAGGACGGTGACGCCCTTCTCCTCGACGATCTCGTCGAACTGGTTGCGCTCGTCGGCGAATTCCAGCGTGTAGGACATGCCCGAGCAGCCCTTCGAGCGGACTCCGATGCGGATGCCGACCGAAGGCTTGCCGCGCTTGTCCAGCAGCGCCTTGACGCGCGCGGCGGCGGCTTCGGTCAAGGTCATGGGGGCCGTGCGTTCCATATCGCTTCCCTCTCGTCGTCCTGCTATTCCGCCGCTTCGTCGTCGGCGCGGGTCTTCTTCCGGTAGTCGGCGATGGCCGCCTTGATAGCATCCTCGGCCAACACCGAACAGTGGATTTTGACCGGCGGCAGGGCGAGGTGCTGGGCGATCTCGGTGTTCTTGATCGCCGCCGCCTCGTCGAGCGTCTTGCCCTTGACCCATTCGGTGACCAGCGAGGACGAGGCGATCGCCGAGCCGCAGCCGAAGGTCTTGAACTTGGCGTCCTCGATGATGCCGTCCGCGCTCACCTTGATCTGCAGCTTCATCACGTCGCCGCAGGCCGGCGCGCCGACCAAGCCGGTGCCGACCGCCCCATCCTCCTTGCCGAACGAGCCCACATTGCGCGGGTGCTCGTAGTGGTCGATGACCTTTTCGCTATATGCCATGTCTTGGCTCTCCTAATGTTCCGCCCACTCGATGGACTGGATGTCGATGCCGTCCTGGTGCATCTCCCAGAGCGGGCTCATTTCGCGCAGGCGGCTGACCGCCTCGACGATGTGGTCGATGGCGTAGTCGATTTCCTCGTCGGTGGTGAACCGCCCGATGCCCAGCCGCAGGCTGGTGTGGGCCATCTCGTCCTGGACGCCCAAGGCGCGCAGCACGTAGGACGGCTCCAGCGAGGCCGAGGTGCAGGCCGAGCCCGACGACACCGACAGATCCTTGACGCCCATCATCAGCCCCTCGCCCTCGACGAACGCGAAGGACAGGTTCAGGTTGCCGGGAATGCGGCGGTCCAGATCGCCGTTCAGATAAACCTCGGGCAGGCGCTGGCGGATGCCGCCCAGCAGGCGGTCGCGTAGCGCCGACAGCCGGACGTTCTCGACGCCCATCTCGGCCTGCGCGATGGCCGAGGCCTCGCCCAGCCCGACGCACAGCGGCGTCGGCAGGGTGCCCGAGCGCATGCCGCGCTCCTGCCCGCCGCCATTGATCATCGCCACCAGCCGCACCCTGGGCCGGCGCCGCACATACAGCGCGCCGATGCCCTTGGGGCCGTAGAACTTGTGCCCCGAGACGCTGAGCAGATCGATGTTCATCGCGTTGACGTCGATCGGGATCTTGCCCACCGCCTGCGCCCCATCGGTGTGGAAGAAGGCGCCCTTCTTGCGGCAGATCGCGCCGATCTCGGCCAGCGGCTGGATCACGCCGATCTCGTTGTTGACCGCCATGATCGAGACGATCGCGGTGCGCTCGGTGACCACCTCCTCAAGCTGGCCGAGATCGATCAACCCGTCCTTGCCGACCGGCAGATAGGTGACCGAAAATCCCTCCTGCTCAAGATGGCGGCAGGTGTCGAGCACGCATTTGTGCTCGGTCACGCAGGTGACGACGTGGTTCCTCTTGTCCTTGTAGAAGTGGGCCACGCCCTTGAGCGCCAGATTGTTCGACTCGGTGGCGCCCGAGGTGAAGATCACCTCCTTCATGTCGGCGCCGAGGATCGAGGCGACCTGTTCGCGCGCCTTCTCGACCCCGTCCTCGGCCTCCCAGCCATAGACGTGGTTGCGCGAATGCGGATTGCCGAACTTCTCGGTGAAATAAGGCAGCATGGCCTGAACGACGCGCGGATCGCAGGGTGTCGTCGCCTGGTAGTCCAGGTAGATCGGCCGCGCCAGACCCTTGCCGTCCTTGGTCTTGCTGAGGACTGTCATCGTTTCCCTCTTCCTCTCAGGCGGCCGAGGCCGCCGGTAGAGCTTGGGCGGCCAAGCCGGCCCAGACTTGCAGAAAGCGTTCCACATCGGCCTCGCCGCTGTCGCGGCCCAGACTGACGCGGATCGCAGAACCCGCCAGATGGCCGGCGCCCATGGCGGCCAGCACATGCGACGCGCGAACCTTGCCCGACGAGCAGGCGGCCCCCGCGCTGACCGCGACGCCCGCCAAATCCATCGCCATCACCATCACCTCGCCCGACAGGCCGGGCAAGGCCAGGCAACTGGTGTTGGGCAGCCGGGGCGCCTGGGTCGCCATCGCCACCGCGCCCCGCGCCCGCCGCTCCAGCCCGTCGCGCAAGGCGGCGAGCCGGGCGAAATCGGCCAGACCCTCGGCGGCCAGACCGGCCGCCACGCCGAAGCCTTCGATCGCCGCGACGTTCTCGCTGCCGGCGCGAAGCCCGCGCTCTTGCCCGCCACCGCGCAACATCGGCGTCGGCGCCAAGCGCTCATCCGCCAGAACCAGGGCGCCGATTCCCTGCGGCCCGCCCAATTTGTGGGCAGACAGACTTAATAGATCGATATTCAGGCACCGCATGTCCACCGCGATCTTGCCCGCGGCCTGCACGGCGTCGCAATGCAGCAACGCGCCTTTCGCATGGGCGAGGGTGGCCGCCTCGGCGACGGGCTGAATCGCGCCGGTCTCGTTGTTGGCCAGCATCAGCGACACCAGCGCCGGACGGCGATCGGCGTCGAGCAGGCGGGCCAGCGCGTCGAGATCGACGACGCCCGAGGGCAGGACCGGCACCGGCACCGCGTCGGGGACCGCCGCCAGCACCGAGGGATGCTCGATCGCCGAGACCAGGATGCGCGCCCGGCCGCAGCCGGTCAGCGCCAACGCGTTGGCCTCGGTTCCGCCCGAGGTGAACACCACCTCGGCGCCGTTCACCAGACCGGCGACCCGCGCCCGCGCGTCCTCGACGCGCCGCCGCGCGCGACGGCCCAGGGCATGGACCGACGAGGGGTTGCCCCCTTCGGCCAAGGCCTCGGCCATGGCGGCGACCACCGCCGCGAAGGGCGGCGTGTCGGCGTTGTGGTCGAGATGCACGGCGCTTCGCATGGCCTCCCTCACTGCGCGGCGACCGCCCCGGCCGCGCCGTGGAACATGCCGCTGGAGCCCAGAATCCGGCGCTCGCAGACGTCCGACAGGGACACCGAGCTGAGATAGAGATAGATCTGGTTGCCCAGTTCCTCCCACAGATCATGGGTCAGGCAGCGGCCCTTGTTGTTGTGACAGCCGGCCGGCGTGCCGGGGGCGCAGCGTGTGGTCTGGATCGGCTCGTCGACCGCCAGGATGATGTCCGAGATTCGCATCTGCGGCGCCGAGCGGGCCAGCAGATAGCCGCCGCCGGGGCCGCGCACGCTTTTGACCAGCCCACCCTTGCGCAGCTTTCCGAACAACTGCTCGAGATAGGACAGCGAAATCTCCTGACGCTCGGCGATGTCGGCCAGCGACACCGGCTGCCCGTTGGAATGGCTGGCGAGGTCCACCATCGCCATCACCGCATAACGGCCCTTGGTGCTGAGTTTCACGGTCGATTCTCCTCAAATCGTCGTCAGTTGGGGCCGCCGCGAGACGCCGTCCGCGGGGTCTCGTCGTCCACGTCCTCGTTCTCGTCGCCTTCGTCCGCGCCCGCGACGATGCGCGGCAGGCGCGGCTGGGCCGAAACCTGCCGGCCGCCAAGCTGGCCTTCGAGTTGCTCGACCCGTTCGACCAGCGCGCAAATCTGGCGGCGCAGGGTCTCGACGGTGCGGGCCACCGGATCGGGCAGATCCTCGGTCGGCAGGCCGTAGGCGCAAAATTCGCGGTCCTGCTGATGGGTGCGGCGCATCACCATGCGGGCCGGAATGCCGACCATGGTGACGCCGCGCGGCACGTCGGCCAGCACCACCGCGTTGGCCCCGATCCGCGCCCCGGCGCCCACCGTCAGCGGCCCAAGCACCTGGGCGCCCGCGCCGACGATCACGCCGTCCTCGAGGGTCGGGTGGCGCCTGCCCTTGTGCAGCGAGGTGCCGCCCAGGGTCACGCCCTGGTAAAGCGTCACGTCGTCGCCGACCACCGCCGTCTCGCCGATCACCGTGCCGGTGCCGTGGTCGATGAACAGCCGCCGGCCGACCATCGCGCCGGGGTGGATCTCGATGCCGGTCAACACCTTGGCGAGGTGCGACAGGCAGCGGCCGAGCAGGAACCAGCCCCGCCCCCAAGCGGCGTGGGCGACCCGGTAGAACAGCAGGGCGTGCAGCCCCGGGTAGCAAAGAAGCACCTCGATGCGCGAACGGGCGGCCGGATCGCGGGCCCGGATCGAATCGATGTCTTCCCTAATCCTCTTGAAATTCATGGCTACCAATATGCTAATGTAATTCCGGTCACGACAGGGCAACGCCTCGGCACGCCTGGTTCGAGACACCGCCTTTTGTCGGATGGGAATATAAGATGCCCGACAAGGCGAGTCAAGAAAGGCGTAGTTTGTTATAGCAAATCCTTGATGAAATCACCCAGCGGGCGCGTCGAGTTTGACGCGATCTCCGTTCGGTGACACGCGGAGCGCCATGCCCGAAGTCATCTTCAACGGACCTGATGGTCGTCTCGAAGGGCGTTACCATCACAGCAAGGTTCCGAACGCCCCCGTCGCGCTGCTGCTGCATCCGCATTCCCAGCACGGCGGCACGATGAACAACAAGGTGGTGTACGCCCTCTACCACGCCTTCGTGCGGCGGGGATTCTCGGCGTTGCGCTTCAATTTCCGCGGGGTCGGCCGCAGCCAGGGCCGATTCGACAACGGCCAGGGCGAGCTGTCCGACGCCGCCGCCGCGCTGGACTGGATGCAGTCCTTCAACGCCAACGCGACGGCGTGCTGGGTCGGCGGCTATTCCTTCGGCGCCTGGATCGGCATGCAATTGCTGATGCGCCGGCCCGAGATCGACGGATTCGTGTCGATCGCCCCGCCGGCCAACGTCTACGACTTCTCGTTCCTGGCGCCCTGCCCGTCCTCCGGGCTGATCCTGCACGGCACCGCCGACGAGGTGGTGCCCGAGGCCTCGGTGGCCAAGCTGGCGCAGAAGCTGTCGTCGCAGAGGAACATCACGGTCGATTACCACACCATCGACGGCGCCAATCACTTCTTCGGCACCCATGTCGAGGCGCTGAACGGACATCTCGACAGCTATCTGGACCTGGCGACCAGGGCCGAGCGGACCGCCCCGGCGCGCCCCGCCGAATTGGCCGAGGCGGGATAAGCCCAAGCCGGCCGGATAGCCGCGCAAATCTTCTGGACAAAGGATTGCGACTGATTATCATTCACGTCAGAACGCACCAGCACAGGGGATCACGATGAAAATCCGTTTCGCGACCGCCACGGCCTTGGCCCTGACCTGCGCCTTCGCGGCGCGCGCCGCCGAGGTGCCGATCGGCGAGCCGGTCGAGAAGAACGGCATGCAGATCGCCGCGATCTACCTTCAGGCGGTCACCATGGAGCCCCAGCACGCCGCCCACGCCAGCACCGACGTGCATCTCGAGGCCGACATCCACGCCATCAAGGGCAACGAGAACGGCTTCGGCGAAGGCGAGTGGATTCCCTATCTGGGCGTTTCCTACGAACTGACCAAGCAGGGCTCGTCGTGGAAGGCGAGCGGCGCGTTCGTCCCCATGGTCGCCTCGGACGGCCCCCATTACGGCCAGAACATCAAGCTGGACGGGCCGGGCAAGTACCACCTGACCTATCGCATCGAGTCGCCGGCCAGCCAGGGCTTCCTGCGCCACACCGACAAGGAGACCGGAGTCGGCAAGTGGTGGGAGCCCTTCTCGCTGGGCTGGGACTTCACCTATGTCGGCACCGGCAAGAAGGGCGGGTACTGATCCTCGCCTTCGGCCTCCGCATGGCTTAGGTGCCCATATGGCATTTGCGACCCGCCCCGCGCTCGGCGATCATTGAGGGCGGTCGCGTCCAACTCACCACGTCCCGGGATGGCGGTCGCGAGCCGGCGGCGATCTCGGGAGGGGAGGTTGGAGCGAAATGGCGCGGTCAGGCCTTTGTGCGCGTCTTCTCATCGCCTTTTGCTCGCTGGCCTTGCCCCTGATCCCGGCCCGCGGCGCGGTCGCCGATCGGCCGTTGACGCTTGGCGTGTTGGCGTGGCGCGGCGTCCCCGAGACGACGACCCGCTGGCGGCCCTTGGCCGACTACCTGAGCGCCGCCCTGGGCGGACGGCCGGTTCGGCTGGTCGCCGCCGGATTCCCGGACCTGAGCGGCCAACTGGACCGCGACGAGCTGGATTTCGTCCTCACCAATCCCAGCCATTACATTATGCTGCGCGGCGCGAACAGGCTCTCGGGCGCCCTTGCCACCGCGATCGTCTTGGAGGACGGCCATTCCGTCTCGGCGTTCGGCGGAGTGATCCTGACCCTGGCCGGGCGCCACGACATCGCGCGCATCCAGGACCTTGACGGCCGAGCGATCGCCGCCGTCGCCGAGTCCTCGCTTGGCGGCTGGCAAGCCCAACTCTACGAATTGTCGCGGCGCGGCCTTCGCCCGCCCGCCGGCGATCGCCTGCGGCTGACCGGCATGCCCCATGACAGGGTGGTCGAGGCGGTGTTGGCCGGCTCGGTCGATGCCGGGTTCGTCCGCACCGGGTTGATCGAGGCCATGGCCCGCCAAGGGACGCTCGACCCGACCCGAATCAAGGTCGTCGAGCCCCAGGACCATCCCGGCTTTCCCTTCGCCAGTTCGACGCGCCTCTTTCCCGAATGGCCGTTCGTCGCCCTGCCCCATGTCGACCACGATGTGGCGCGGCGGGTGGCGGCGGCGCTTCTGCTGCTCGACGCCAGCCATCCCGCCGCGCGCCAGGCGGACATCGGGGGCTTTGGCATCCCCGCGGATTACGGGCCGGTCGAGGACATGGCGCGCCTGCTGCGGCTGCCGCCCCACGACGCGGCGCCCGCCTTCACGATGGCGGACGTGTTCTCGCGCTTCCTCTGGCAGTTCTTGGCGGTCGCGGCGGGCGTCGCGGCCATGGCGGCGCTGTCGATCGCCTTGACGCTGGCCAACCGGCGGCTCGCCGCGGCGCGGGCGGCGGCGGACCGGGACTCGCGCACCTTGGCCGACGAGCGGCGGCGGCTGGCCGAAGTCATCTGGGGCACCAATGTCGGCACCTGGGAATGGAACGTCGCGACCGGCGAGACGGTCTTCAACGAACGCTGGGCCGAGATCGTCGGCCACACGCTTGATGAACTGGCCCCGGTCGACATCGAGACCTGGACGGCGCTCGCCCACCCCGACGACCTCAAGCGTTCGGTCGCCGCGCTGGAACGCCATTTCGCCGGCCAGGACCAATATTACGAGTGCGAAACGCGGATGCGCCACGCCAGCGGGCGCTGGGTCTGGGTTCTGGACCGCGGCAAGGTGGTCGAGTGGAGCGCCGACGGCGAACCGCTGCGCATGTCCGGCACGCATCTGGACATCAGCGAGCGCAAGGATGCCGAACTCGCCGAGCGGCAGACCGCGCATCGTCTGGAAGTGATCCTCGATTCGGTGAGCGAGGGAATTTACGGCATCGATTCGGACGGGCGGACCACATTCGTCAACCGCGCCGCGACCCGGATGCTCGGCTGGACGCGGGAAGAAATGCTGGGGGCCGGCGAGCGCCTGCCCAACCGCAAGGACGAGGCGGGCGAAGCGATGTTCCTGCGCAAGGACGGCACCGCGTTCCCCGCCGAATACGTGTCAAGCCCGGCGGTCGACCCGGACGGCCGGGTCAGCGGGGCCGTCGTGGTGTTCCGCAATGTCGGAGAACGGACCAAGCTTCTGCACAACCTGGAACGATCGAACGCCGAGTTGGAACAGTTCGCCTATGTGGTGTCGCATGATTTGCGCCAGCCGTTGCGCATGATCAACAGTTACTCGACGCTGCTGGCGCGCCGCCTGGGCGACGGCCTGGACGCGGAAGGACGCGAGTTCCTTCATTTCGTGTGCGAAGGCGCGATCCGCATGGACCGCATGCTGATCTCGCTGCTGGAATATTCGAGAGTGGGCCGCAGGGGCCAGCCGATGGATTGGATCGACTCGGGCGCCGTGCTCGACGAGGCGCTTCTGTACCTCAAGCCCGACACGGACGAACTCGGCGCCGAAATCTCTGTCGAGGGCGAGATGCCCACGGTGTTCGCCAGCCGCGACGAAATGACCCGCCTGTTCCAAAACCTGCTGGGCAACGCGATCAAGTACCGGGCGGCCGATCGCCGGCCGCGGGTGGCGGTGTCGGTCGCCGCCATGCCGGGGGAATGGGTGTTCGCGGTGCGCGACAACGGCATTGGCATCGATCCCCGGCAGTTCGGCCGGCTGTTCCAGGTCTTCCAACGTCTGCATGGCCAGGGCCGATACGAAGGCACTGGCATCGGCCTCGCGGTTTGCCGCAAGATCGTCGAACGTCACGGGGGTCGCGTCTGGGTCGAGTCGCCGGGCGACGGCGCGGGCAGCACCTTCCTCTTCACCCTGCCGCGGTGTCCGCCCGCCGCGGTGGCGCCTCCCCCTTCATCGGAACGGATCGTCGAGACCATGGAGTCGTCCCCATGAGCACCGCCCCCACCGCCCTGCGGATTCTCCTGATCGAGGACAGTCCCGGCGACGCCGGGCTGATCCGCCGCGCCCTGCTCGAAGCGGACTGCCCGCTCGCCGCCTTGAATTGGGTCGAAACCCTGGCGGAAGGCCGCCAGTTGGCGACCACGCGGGAGTATGACGCGGCGCTGCTCGACCTGTCGCTGCCCGACTCGGCCGGCTTGGATACCGTGAGGAGCCTGCGCGCCGCCGCCCCCAGCCTGCCGATCGTCGTCCTGACCGGCTTTGACGACATGGGCTTCGCCCTGGCCGCGCTGGAGGCCGGCGCCCAGGACTATCTGGTCAAGGGCGAGGCGGCGGGACGCGATCTGATCCGCTCGGTCCGCTACGCGCGCGAGCGGCAATCCCTGGAAGCCGAGTTGGAACGAAGCCGCGAGCGCTTTCGCAGCTTCGCCGAGGCCGGTTCCGACTGGCTGTGGGAAACCGACGCCGAGCACCGCTTCACCTATCTCTCCGAAGCCTTCGAGAGCATCACCGGGTTCCCGCCCTCCAGCGTGCTGGGCAAGTGCCGGCACGAGATGTTCTCGTCGGATATTTCGGCGACGGATTGCCAGGCGCACCTCGCCGCGCTTGAGCGCCGCGAGGGCTTCAAGAACTTCGAATACCCGCTGGACGACGGCGCCGGCGGGCTGCGGTTCTTCCGGGTGTCGGGAACGCCGGTGTTCTCGGGCGATCACTTCACCGGCTACCGGGGCGTCGGCGCGGACGTGACCCGCTTCAAGATGATGGGTCAGGAACTGCGCGATCGGCTGCTGGAACTCGAATATTCCCGCCGCCAGATGGAGGAGCAGGCCGCGCAAATGGCGCACTTGGCCGAGGAGGCCGCCTTCCTGAAGGTGCGCGCCGAAGAGGCGGCTCGCGCCAAGGCCGACTTTCTGGCGACCATGAGCCACGAGATCCGCACGCCGATGACCGGCGTCCTGGGCATGGTCGATCTGCTGCTGGGGGAAACCCTGTCCAGCCGGCAGAAGCAGTTCGTCGAAACCATCAAGGAGGCCGGCGAGACGCTGCTGACCATCCTCAACGACATCCTCGACATCTCGAAGCTCGAGGCCGGGCGGCTGGACCTGACGCCCGAGCCGACCGACTTGGCTGTGGTGGCGGAAAGCGTGCGCCAATTGTTCGGAGCGCGGGCCGCCGAACATGGCCTGGAATTGCGGGTCGAGGTCGCCGACGCGGTGCCGGGGCGCGTGATGACCGATGGCCACCGGCTGCGCCAAGTGCTGTTCAATCTGGTCGGCAACGCGGTCAAGTTCACTGAAAGCGGGTCGGTGACGCTTGGGCTGGCGTGCGAGCCCGAGCCCGGCGGCGCGCGGTCCATCCTGCGGTTCTCGGTGACCGACACCGGACCCGGCGTGGCGCCCGACGCCCTGGCCGGGCTGTTCACCCGCTTTCAGCAGGCCGATCAAAGCATCGACCGCAAATTCGGCGGCACCGGGCTGGGCCTCGCCCTGTGCAAGGCGATCACCGAGATGATGGGCGGAACCATCGGCGTCGAAAGCGAACTCGGCAAGGGCAGCCGCTTCTTCGTCTCGATCCCCATGAAGGCGCTGACCGAGGCCAAGGCGAGCGGCAAGGGCGAGACCAAGGACTCCGGCCAGGGCGCCCTGCCCTCCGGGCTGCGCCTGCTGGTCGCCGAGGACAACCGCATCAATCAAATGCTGCTGCGCGAAATCCTGGGCAAGATCGGCGAGGTGGTGGTGGCCTCCAACGGCCAGGAAGCGGTCGACGCCTTCGCGGGCGGCGCCTTCCACGCCATCGTGATGGACGTCCGCATGCCGGTGATGGGCGGGCTCGAGGCGATCCGCCTGATCCGCGCCACCCCCGAAGGACGCGCCACGCCGATCCTCGCCCTGTCCGCCGACGTGATGCCCGAGCATGTCGAGCAACATCTGGCGGCCGGCGCCGACGCCAGCCTGGGCAAGCCGATCGACATGCGCAAGCTGATCGTCACCATCGCGACCCTGATCGCCAACGCCCGGCGGCGGGAGTGTTGAGCCTACCGCCGTCCCCGCCGCGCCATCAGGCGCATCAGCAGGCCGGCCAGCACGCTCGGCTTCAAATTGCGCCACACCACCATGCCCACCCCGTTATGCGATAGCTTCTCATTCGCATTATGGCAGGGCGGGCCGGGCGCGGCAAGGGTCCGGACGGCATGAAAAAGGCGCCGAGGGGAAGCCCCTTCGGCGCCTTTGGATGGGGGTGGTCGGCGGCGGGTCTACGCGTCGCCGGCCGGGCCGGCCGGCTGTTTGGCGCGCGCCTGGTCCTCAAGCTCCTTGAGCGTGTAGTCGTTGGTCATCACCCGCGCGATCCGCTGGATCAGCGTCTTGGTGGTGAAGGGCTTGACGATGAAATCGTTGGCTCCGGCGTTCTTCGCCTCTTTTAGGCGCCACAGTTCGGAATAGCCGGTGATCATGATGATCGGCAGCCGCCGGCCGTCCTTGTCGATGTCGCGGCGCACGATGCGGGTGAACTCGACCCCGTCCAGGCCATCCATCACGTAATCGACCAGCGCGATGTCGGCGGGCCATTCCTGCAACATCTGAAGCGCCTCGACCCCCGACGACGCCTCCATGGTCTGCGACACGTTGACGCTGCGCAAGATGGTGTTGATCAGGCGGCGCATGTTCCCATTGTCATCGACGATGAGAACGCGCAAATCTTCCAGCTTCATAAAAGCCCTCCCCCATTCCCCAATCACGAAGCCGCGCGTCAGTCGCCGCGCCCGACATCCATGAAGAAGTCGATCCCCACCGACGCGGCCGCTTCGCCAGCCTTGGGGTTATTTTCCACCAATGGCCGGTAGCCCATGTCCTCTTTCAGAATGTGCTCGCTCAGCCAGCGCTGGAGGAATTTGGAAAGGTCTTCGATATTGACCGCGTTGGGATCGTCGCTGTACCGCCCCAGATATTCGATGACTTGGCTTTTGAGAAGATCATGTTTCTGCTTGTGCTGCGGCAGGACGGTGTAGCCCACCGTCTGCATCATCTTCTCTTCACGCTCGAAATGGTATTCGGTGTAGTCGAACAAAGCCGCCAGAACCGTGCCGATGACGGCGTGGGCCTCGCTGCCGGCCGCCGCGCTGTCGATCTGCCCGATCAGTTCGATGAGCACCTTGTGGTCCGCGTCGATCTCGTCCACTCCGACGCTGTATTTCTGCGACCAGACGAGTCGCTCACCCGAGCCGTCGGCAACACCACTCGACAACATCTGCTCACCTCTGGATTGCGTTGCGTGGCTGGCCCGCCAAGAACAAAACCGGCCAGCGCATCCCCCCATCGACTCCGACGCCGTCACCTGATGACAGCAGGCGCGAACAGTAGCATGTTTCATTGATCGATTGAACGGCTTTTGGCACCAGGGGAGGCGCGCGTGACGGAAGAGGACGTTGAAATCCTGTCGAAAGAAGTGTCCTTTTCCGGCTTCTTCAAGCTGGTGACATGGCGTCTGCGCCATCGCCGGTTCGATGGCGGCTGGACCGGCGAAATTCGCCGCGAGGTCTTCGAGCGCGGCCACGCGGTCGGCGTGCTGCTGTACGACCCGGCGCGCGACGAGGTCGCCCTGGTCGAGCAGTTCCGGGTCGGCGCGCTGGCCGCCGGCATGGCGCCCTGGCTGCTGGAGGTGGTGGCGGGCATGATCGACGACGGCGAGACTCCCGCCGAGGTCGCCCACCGCGAAACCGTCGAGGAGGCCGGCCAGCCCCCTCTGGAACTGGTCCGCATGCTGCGCTATCTGGTCAGCCCCGGCGGCACCTCGGAAACGGTCGAGCTGTTCTGCGCCCGCGTCGACACCGCCACGATGGGCGGCCTGTTCGGCGTCGAGGACGAAGGCGAGGACATCCGGGTCAGGGTCTTGCCGGCCGACGAGGCCATCGGCATGCTGTCCGACGGCCACATCGACAATTCCGCGACGGTCATTGCGCTGCAATGGCTGGCGCTCAACCGCGACATGCTGCGCCTTCGCTGGCGCTGACGGAGACCGCACATGGAGTTTCGCAAGGACTTCGTCGACGCGATCGGCGAGACGCCGATGATCCGCCTGGTGGCCGCCTCCGAGGCGACCGGCTGCGAGATCCTGGGCAAGGCCGAATTCCTCAATCCCGGCGGTTCGGTCAAGGACCGCGCCGCCCTGGCCATCATCACCGACGCCGAGCGAAGGGGCCTTCTGGCGCCGGGCGGCGTGATCGTCGAGGGCACCGCCGGCAACACAGGCATCGGCTTGACCCTGGTCGGCAACGCGCGCGGCTATCGCACCGTGATCGTGATGCCCGAGACGCAAAGCCAGGAAAAGAAGGACATGCTCCGTCTGGTCGGCGCCGATCTGCGGCTGGTGCCGGCGGTCCCCTACGCCAATCCCGGCAATTACGTCCGCTGGTCGGAAACCCTGGCCAAGCAACTGGCCGAAACCGAGCCGGCCGGCGTGCTGTGGGCCAACCAGTTCGACAACACCGCCAATCGCTTGGGCCATTACGCCACCACCGGCCCCGAGATCTGGCGCCAGACCGATGGCCGGGTCGACGCCTTCACCTGCGCGGTCGGCACCGGCGGCACCTTGGCCGGCGTGGGCATGGCGCTGAAGGAGCGCAATCCCGACGTCCGCATCGTGCTGGCCGACCCGATGGGCTCGGCGCTTTACAACTGGTACGCGGCGGGCGAATTGAAGGCCGAGGGCTCCTCGATCACCGAGGGCATCGGCCAGGGCCGCGTCACCCGCAATCTCGACGGCGCGCCGATCGACGACCAGGTGCGGGTCACCGACGAACAGGCGCTGCCCCTCTTGTTCGATCTGATCCGCCAGGAAGGTTTGGTGCTGGGCGGATCGTCGGGCATCAACGTGGTGGCGGCCATCGAGACGGCGCGCCGCATGGGGCCGGGCCACACCATCGTCACGGTGCTGTGCGACGGCGGCTCGCGCTACCAGAGCAAGCTTTACAATCCGGCCTTCCTGCGCGAGAAGGGTCTACCCGTCCCGGGATGGTTGGCGTGAATGGGAGAAACGGAACGATGACGGACGCCCTGGTCACCACGGACTGGCTGGAAGCCCATCTCGACGCCCCGGACGTGCGGGTGGTCGACGCCAGCTATTATCTGAAAATCCAGAACCGCGACCCCAAGGGAGAGTTCGCCGACGAGCACATCCCCGGCGCCGTGTTCTTCGACATCGATGACATCGCCGACGACAGGTCGAGCCTGCCGCACATGCTGCCGCCGCCCGAGAAGTTCGCCGCGAAGGTGCGCAGGCTGGGCCTGGGCGACGGCAACCGCATCGTGGTCTACGACACCAACGGCGGCGGCAGCGCCGCCTGCCGCGCCTGGTGGATGTTCCGCGTGTTCGGCCACCGCGAGGTCAGCGTGCTGGATGGCGGCTTCCCGAAATGGCTGCGCGAGCAGCGTCCGGTGACCAACCAGCCGACCGCCCCGCGCGAGCGCCACTTCACGGCGCGCGTCGACACCACGCTGGTCCGCGCGGTCGGGCAAATCCTGGCCAATCTGGAGACCGGCCGCGAGCAGGTGGTCGACGCCCGCTCGCCCGGACGCTGGCGCGGCACCGATCCCGAGCTGTGGCCGGTCGCCAAGGTCGGCCGCATTCCCGGCAGCCTGAACCTGCCCTTCGTCGATCTGATCGACGGCCGCGCCAAGACCTTCCTGCCCCCCGAAATCATCCGCGAGCGTTTCGAGGCGGCGGGGGTCGATCTCAAGCGGCCGATCGTGGCCAGTTGCGGATCGGGCGTCACCGCCTGCGTGCTGGCGCTGGGGCTGCATTTGATCGGCCGCGACGACGCGGCCATTTACGACGGTTCGTGGGTGGAATGGGGAAATCGCGACGACACGCCGGTCGAAACGAACTGACCGGACCCGATCACCGGCCGGCCTGGATGCGCTACCGCGGCAAGATCGTCGGCGGCGTGGTCGGCATGATGATCGCCGGTCCGATCGGTCTGGTGGTCGGCGTCCTGATCGGCGGCAAATGGGACAAGAAGCACGAGCGCAAGGCCCTGGCGGCGCGCTGGTCCGACGACGGCGTCGCCGCCGCCGTCGTGGTGCTGGCGGCCAAGCTGGCCAAGGCCGACGATCTGGTCACCGCCGCCGAGGTGGCGGTCTTCCGCCGCCTGCTGAACGTGCCGCCCGCATCCGTCGACCGGGTCGCCGCGCTGTGGCGCGAAGCGCGCGAGACGCCCTCGGGCTATGAACCCTATGCCCGCCATCTGGCGCAGGTCTACGGCCGCGACCCGGACATGCTGAAGCGCATCCTGAACATGCTGCGCGCCGTCGCCGAGGCCGACCAGATCATCACCCCCGGCGAACGCTGGATGATCGAGGACATCGCCCGCATCTTCGGGCTGGGCACCGACTGGGGGCCGGTCACCGTCGAGCCGTTGCCCTACGCCCATCTCGACGAGGCGGCGCGCGGCCTGTTCGGCGGCGGCGGCATGGACGAGCCGCATCTTGGGCTGGGCCAGACCCTCTCCAGCCGGATCGAAAGCCTGGGCCGCCAATTGTTGCTGCGGCCCTGGCTGCGCCCGCTGGTCGCGATCGGCTCGGGCCTGGGCGCCGCGATGATGGTGGCGGTCTCCGACATCGCCGTCGGGCTGTTCTCCTTCAGCGAGCCGGCGCTCGCCACCCTGGCCGGGGCGATCGTCGCGGTGGGCGCCCAGACCGCCCTGCCCCGCCCGCCCGGCGCCAATGACGAGATCTTCGAAGCGGCCCGCGCCGCCCATCTCGACCCCGAGGAGGTGCTGCGCGCCATCGCGGAGTGCGAGGCCGCCGTCAAGCGGGTCGAGGCCGCCGCCGCCCCGCTGACCGGCCCGGTGGCCAACAAGGCGAAGGCGATTTGCGCCCTGGGCCGCCAGATCGTCGAGGAGATGCGCAACGACCCGCGCGACGTGGCGCGCTCGAAGCCCTTCCTGGCGCACTACCTCGAAGCGACCCTGGACGTGGTGCGCCGCTGGGCCGACTTGAAATCCAAGGCGCCGAGCGGTGGCCGCGCCGCCTCGGTGCTGGCCAAGCTGGAACCCCTGCTCGACGACATCGAGGGCCTGTTCCAGAAGCATTACGACCATGCGGTGGCCGACGACGCGCTGGAATTGGACGTCACGATCGAATCGCTGCAACGCATGATCAAGTCGGAAACCCAGAACGCCCGGCAGGAGAAGCCATGACCACCGACCCCACCCCGCCCGCCGCCTTCGCCGAGCTTCCGGCGGAGCGCCGCCAGCGCATCGAGGCGCTGATCGGGTCGATCGACATCGGCGACAGCCACAGCATCATCGCCTTCGGCAGCGACGCCCAGCGCAGCTTGACCGCCGTCAGCGAGCAGATCCTGGAAGGCGTGCGCAACAAGGACACCGGGCCGGCCGGCGAGGCGTTGAACGGCATGGTGCTGAAGGTCCGCGATCTCGACCCGAGCGCGCTGCGCGAGGCGCGCGAGCCCGGCTGGTTCGAGCGCACCGTGCTGCGCCGGATCAGCCCGGTGGCGCGCTTCCTGCAACGCTACGAGACGGTGCGCCTGCAAGTCGAGCGCGTGCAAAGCGAGCTGGAGGGCCACCGCCTCAAGATGGTCCAAGACATCGGCCGCCTTGACCAGCTTTATGAAATCACCCTCGAATTCTTCCACGAGCTTTCGGACTACATCCTGGCCTTGGAGGAGCGCCTGCGCCGCCTGGACGCCGACGAACTGCCCGCCGCCCGCGCCGCCGCCGAGGCCCAAAGCGATCTGCTCGCCGCCCAACGGGTCAACGATCTGGAGGCGGTGCGCGCCGATCTCGAACGCAAGCTGCACGATCTCAGGCTGACCCGCCAGGTCACCATGCAAAGCCTGCCCAGCATCCGCCTGAACCAGGATCTCGACAAGGCGCTGGCCTCGAAGATTCAGAGCGTGGTGCTGAACACCCTGCCCCTGTGGAAGAACCAGATGGCCCAGTCGGTCACCTTGTTCCGCACCCGCGCGGCGGCCGGCGTGCTGAAGGAGGTCAGCGACACCACCAACCGCCTGCTCGAACACAACGCCGCCAGCCTGAAGGAAGGCAACAAGGCGGTGCGCGGCGTGGTCGAGGAAGGCATCTTCGGGATCGACAGCATCGAAAAGGCCAACCGCATGCTGATCGAGGTGATCCAGGAATCGATCGACATGACCGCCGAAGGCCGCCGCCGCCGCCAAGAGGCCGAACAGCGTTTGGCCGAATGCGAGCGCGAACTCAAGACCAAGCTGCTGGAGGTCAGGGACGCGCGCCCCGCCCCATGACCTATTGATGGGCACCCGAAGGCTCCCCATGTCCAGAAGACGAACCGAACCGCCGAGGGTGCCGAGATGCGCGATACCAGGATGAAAGTGGCCGTCCGCGAAAAGCCGAGCGTCGTCCCGGCGACCATGGCGCTGGTCGCGGCGGCGATGCTGCTGGCCGGATGCAACACGTTCTCCGGCATGGGCCAGGACCTCCAATCGGCCGGCAAATCCGTCGAGCGGACGGCGGAGCGGACGAAGTAGGGTCGGACTCCAACCGCTTGGCAGCCGCGCCGACGACGCGCTATTGTGTCGCCATGTCCACGCGTGATGGAGGCCGAAGTGGTGCGGCTCAACATGACGATTTCAGACGATTTGGCGCAGGCGCTCGACCGCATGGCGGCGGAGAGCCAACAGAGCAAGAGCGAGTTGCTGAGAAAGGCGCTGACCCTGTTCGAGGTGGCGCGCGAGGGGAAGCGCGAAGGCAAGAAGCTGGCGCTCATGGACCGTGACGGCCATGTCGAAACGGAAATCGTCGGACTTTGAGCACCATCGATCTCGACAATCCGCCCCCGAACCATCGCTACAAGGTATCGGTCGATCCGTATGAAACGGATGGAGAGCGTCGAGTGCGGCTGGCGAAGGACATGATCGTGTTCCTGGTCGCCGTGGGCTTCGTGGTGGTGATCTTCTTTCTCTGCTACGAGACCGTCGCCAGCGCGTCGGCCGGGCCAGACGAAAAGAAGTGGGCCATGTCGATCATGTCGGCGGGAATGGCGGGTCTGGTCGGCTATCTCGTTCGCAAATAGAACCTCCCACTGGCTTCGGCCGGGCGGCGGTGCCACAATCCCGGCCATGAAACGCGACACCTTCATCGCCCATGCCGGCCGCCATCCGGCCGAGCAGCGCGGCGCGGTCAATCCGCCCGTCTACCGGGCCTCGACCATCGTTCAGCCCAGCCTCGACGCGCTCGAGCACGCCCGGCGCACCCCCTTCGAGGGCGTGCGCTATGGGCGGCTGGGCACCCCCACCACGCAGGCGCTGGAAGAGGCGGTGGCCGGGCTGGAGGGTGGTTGGCGGTCGATCTCGATGCCTTCGGGGCTGGCGGCGATCACCGCGACGCTGCTCGCCTTCGTCGAGGCGGGCGATCATCTGCTGATGACCGACGGCGTCTATCTGCCGACCCGGCGGTTCTGCGATGGCGCGCTGGCCCGCCTGGGGGTCGAGACCACCTATTACGATCCCACCGTGGGAGCGGGCATCGCCGCCTTGATCCGCCCCAACACCCGGCTGGTGTTCGTCGAGTCTCCCAGCTCGATGACCTTCGAGATGCAGGACGTGCCGGCCATCGCCGCCGCCGCGCACGCCGCCGACGCCGTTGTGGTGATGGACAACACCTGGGGCACGCCGCTGTTCTTCAAGCCGTTCGAGCACGGCGTCGACGTCTCGCTGCAAGCCGCCACCAAATATCTGGTCGGCCATTCCGACGCCATGCTGGGGCTCATCACCACCACCGAGCCGCACTGGCAACGCCTGAAGGTCACCGTCACCGGGCTGGGTCAGGCGCCCGGCTCGGAGGAGGCGTGGTTGGGCCTGCGCGGCCTGCGCACCCTGTCGGTGCGCCTGGAGCGCCACCAGCGCAACGGCCTCGAAGTGGCGACCTGGCTGGAAGGCCGCCCCGAGGTGGCGCGCGTCCTCCACCCCGCTTTGCCCTCGCATCCCGGCCACCACATATGGCGCCGCGACTTCCTGGGCGCGCCGGGCCTGTTCGGCGTCGAACTGAAGCCGGCGCCCAAGCCCGCCCTGGCCGCCATGCTGGACGGGCTGGACCTGTTCGCGATGGGCTATAGCTGGGGCGGTTTCGAAAGCCTGGTGGTCCCCGGCGACGGCTCGATCACGCGCACGGCCGGCGACTGGCGCACCGATGGCCCGTATCTGCGCCTGCATGTCGGCCTGGAAGACCCCGCCGACCTGATCGCCGACCTGGAGGCGGGCTTGGCGCGGCTGGTCAAAGGTTGCGGCTGAGTTCGCCAAGGGCGGTGGTCAGAACGCGCTCGCGCCACTCGTGAAAGCGCGCGAGCACCTTCCCATCCGCCTCGTCGCGGAAGAACATGAAGGGTTCGTCGGCGACCGGGACCAGCGTCGATCGCGAGCCCCCGTCATCGTCGTCGCGGAACTCCAGGAACGGGGCGCAAACGAGACCGCCGCTGAAGCGCGCGCCGATGCCATGGAAGGTGAACACCAGTCTGGCGCGACGCCGCCACGCCATGTCCAAGCGGACCCAACTTTGATGGCTCGCCGTATCGGCCACATAACCGAGACGCGCCGCGTTCTCGGCGATTTGCGATCGAAACAGGCGGCTGGCGTCTTCGTCGGATGACGCCACCAGGGCGTTGGCGTTCGGCGCGAGGCGCCCCAACGCGGCGGTGACTTCGGGGACAAGCGCGCGCAATCGCGACTCGACATCGTCCCGCAACCGTCGCGCATGGTCGAACCCGTCCCCAGCCCGCCGCTCGGCGGCGTGGCGCAAGAGTTCCAGCCCCTGCGCGACATCGGCCAGCATGGTTTCCGAAATCGCCGTGGCCTTGCGGAATTGCGTGCGCTGCGACCGCGCCATCAGCCCAACCAACGGCGCGAGGTCGCCCTTGTCGCCCGCTTCGAGCGCGTCGAGGTAATCGGCCTTGTCGTCTCGGGTCACGACGAATGGAAACAGTCCGGCCTGCACCAGGACCAGCGTCGCCAAGGCCCGCGCGACCCGCCCGTTGCCGTCCTGGAAGGGATGGATTTGCGTGAAGCGGTGGTGCAGCCATGCCGACCTGACGGCGGCATCGACGCCTTGGCGCGCGTACTCGGCGTGCAGGCCGACAAGGCGGTCCATTTCCGACGCGACCTGCTCGGGCGGGCAATAGGCGTAGACCGTGCCCTCCCGTGTGGGGAAGTTCCGTTGCGTCTTCCAGTCGCCCTTGAGCAACGGAATTCGAGTTTCATGACTGCGGACCAACGCCGCGTGGAGTTCCTTGATGTAAGAGGTCGAAAGCTCCCTCTTCCTGGCCACGAAGTCGAAGACCCCGTCCAGCGC
>JADGAL010000159.1 GCA_015232025.1 Alphaproteobacteria bacterium | reverse complement strand
CCGCCGCCGGTCTCCCATTCCTCGGAACGCACCCATTCCCGATCGGGGCCGGCCGGAACGCCGTAATGGATGTTGTCGATCTGCGGCGTGCTCGTCGCCGAAAAGGCGCGCGCCGTCGCCGCCGGCCTTGCCGGGGCGCTTGACGTGCCGACCGCCGAAGCGGCCGATACCTTGTTGGACGAGAGGGCCATGATCTTTTGGAATCCAAGTGGGCACACCGCACCCACATTAACGATTAATTTATCTTACGCCGTTTCCAGACGGAAACATAGCATGAGCTGTGCCTTGCGGTCGCCTTGAACGCGGGGCGGCGGGCGCCTATCATCGCTGGCGAGGCCAACCACGGAGTCGCCATGCACACGCTTCTCGTCTCGGCGCTTTGCCCCGACCGAACCGGGCTGGTGGCCTCGGTCACCGGGCGGTTGTTCGATCTGGGCGCCAATCTGGGAGACACCACCTTCGCGGTCTTGGCGGGCGGCGCCGAGTTCAGTTGCGTTTGCGACCTGCCCGACAGCGCGACGGCCGAGGATGTGCGCCTCGCCTTGGCCGAACTGCCGGAACTCGAGGGCGCGGAACTCGTGGTCGAGCCGTTCCGCTTCGACGCCGAGAAGGCGCCGCCCGGCCGGGTCACCCATCGAATCGTGGTCAGCGGCGGCGACCGCCCCGGCCTGATCGCCCGGCTGTCCGAGGTGTTCGTCCAGTTCAAGGCCAACATCGTCCGCTTGGAGGCCCAGCGCGTCCCCGACGGCGCGGGTGGACGGCGCTACGTCACCCGCTTCGCCGTCGCGATCCCGGAACGCAGCGTGGGCGCCTGCCTGGCCACGGTGGCCAACACGGCCGGCGCGCTCGACCTCGCCTGCGACTGGGAAGAGGGATAAGGGTAAAGGGCGCGCGCTATTGCAGCCCGGACCCGCCGCCGGGGATGGCGGCTTCGGGATCGATGTCAAGCTGGTCCGCGATGGCTTCGAACGCCGTCGCGGCGCGCGACAGGTTCTCGTTCACCTCGGGATTCTGCTCGCCGACCATCCGGTAGAACTGGGCCGCTTCGCGCAGCGCCTGGGCCGCGATGTCCGCATAGGTCATGTTCATCCGCCGACCGCCTCCCCGCCATTGGGATGGAGCACCTGGCCCGTCATGTAGGCGGCCCCCTGACTGGCCAGAAACACGTAGGACGGCGCCACGTCGTCGGGATGGCCGGGGCCGCCCAGCGGCTCCTTGCGGCCGAACGACTCGACGTGGGCGGCCTCGAAGCTGGCCGGGATCAGCGGCGTCCAGATCGGACCGGGCGCCACCGCGTTGACCCGGATGCCGCGCGGCGCGAGATTGGCCGCCAACGATCGGGTGAACGAGACGATCGCTCCCTTGGTCGCGGCATAGTCGATCAGATGCGGGCTGCCGCGATAGGCGGTGACCGAGGTCGAATTGATGATCGCCCCGCCGTCCGGCAAATGCGGCAGCGCCGCCTGGGTCAGGTGGAACATCCCGAAGATGTTGGTGCGGAAGGTGCGCTCCAACTGCTCGGGACTGATCGCCAGGAAATCCTCTTGCGGGTGCTGCTCGGCGGCGTTGTTGACCAGCACGTCGAGCCGCCCCAGCGCCTTGATCGTCTCGTCGACCGCCCGGCGGCAGAAGGCGGGGTCGCCGGCGTCGCCCGCCAGCGTGACGCAACGCCGGCCTTCGGCCTCGACATGGCGGCGCGTGTCGGCGGCGTCGTCGTGCTCGTCGAGATAAAGGATGGCGACGTCCGCCCCCTCCTTGGCGAAGAAGATCGACACGGCGCGGCCGATCCCCGAGTCGCCGCCGGTGACCATCGCCACCCTGCCCTCCAGCTTGCCGCTGCCGCGCCAGCCTTCACCCTCGGCGCGGGGCTTGGGCGTCATCGGTCCGGTGCGGCCGGGCTGATGATCCTGGTGTTGCGGCGGAATCGCGTCGGGCATGGCGGACCTCGCATCGGGCGGGTGGTCCTTATGCAGTTGGGAACGTCGTTGGCCTCCATCAACCGGCTCTCACGAACGCGCCCGCAGCGAGCGTGGGGGGCGCGACGACGCGGATTCCAGGATGCCGTCGATGGTGGCGCGCAGGGTGGCCGGCGGCACCGGCTTGTGCAGCAGGCCAAGCCCGTTGGCCTGGGCGTGTCGCATGCGCTCGGGCGCCGTGTCTCCCGTCAGGATCACGGCGGGGATGGCGGCGTGCAGCCGCGTCCGCACCTGCGAGATGGCGGTCTGCCCGGTCGAGCCGTTGCGCAGACGGTAATCGGCGATGATCACGTCGGGCCGCCGGCCCAACAGGGCGACGCCGTCCAGCACGGTCGACGCGTCGGGGCCGCCGATCACCATGTGCCCCCAGCTTTCCAGCAACAGGCGCGTGCTGTCGAGCACGTCGGGCTCGTCGTCGATCACCGCGATGCAGGCGCCGCGCCGCCCGATCCCCAAACTGAGCTGGGTCGGCCGGCGGGCGGGCGCGCCGCGCGCCACAAGCGGCAGCTCGACCGCGAACACCGAGCCGCGGCCTGGCGTCGAGCGCACCGAAATCCGGTGTCCCAGCAGCGCCGCCAGCCGCTCGACGATGGCCAGCCCCAGGCCGAGGCCCTGGCGGCGGTCGCGCGACGGGTTTCCCAGTTGGTGGAACTCGCGGAAGATCGCCTGCAACTGGTCCCGCGGAATGCCGATGCCGGTGTCCCAGACCTCGATGCGCAACGTCGAGCCCCGCCGCCGGCAGCCAAGCAGGATGCGCCCCTCTTCGGTGTAACGCGCCGCGTTGTTCAACAGATTGCGCAGGATGCGCTCGAGCAGCGCCGGATCGCTGCGCACCAAGGCCCGGCTGGGGACGGCGCGCAGGCCCAGCCCCTCGGCCGAGGTGATCGGCTCGAACTCGGCGGCCAGACGCTGAAGCATGGAGTCGACGCAAAAGGTCTCGACAGTGGGCACGACAAGCCCGGCCTCCAGCTTCGAGACGTCGAGCAGGCTGTTGAGCAGCCCCTCCAGCGCCTGCACCGAATCCTGGATGCGGGAGATCAGCGTGGCGTCCTCGGGACCGTGCGGCCGGTTGCCCAGCACGGCGACGAACAGCGACAAGGCCTGCAAGGGCTGGCGCAGATCGTGGCTGGCCGCCGCCAGGAAGCGGGTCTTGGCGACATCGGCCCGCTCGGCGGCCTCCTTGGCCTTGGTCAGTTCGTCCGCCACCCGCGCCTGGCCGGAATGGTCGTGCATGAACGCGAACCGCAGGGCCGGCCGGCCGTCCGCCCCCACCGCGACGCCGGTGCGCTGCCAGACGGGAAAGACCCGCCCATCGGCGGTGCGGCCGTCCAGCACCCCCTCCCAACTCTCGCCGCGCCGAAAGGCCGGCTCGATCTCGCGATCGATCAGCGCGCGCGCCGCCGGCGCGAAATGGCCGCGATAGCTGGGCGGCGTTCCGAACAGGTGCCGATGCGCGCGGTTGGCGTACAGCGGGCGGCCGTCCGGGTCCATCACGCTGACCGCCTCGCGCGACGCCTCGACGACGGCGCGCAGCATGGTCAGCTCGGATTCGGCGCGCTTGCGGTCGTCGATGTCTTCGACCATCACCACCGCGAAATGCTTCTCGCCATCGTCGCCGCGCACCAGGGACGTGGTCTGGCGGCCCCAGAAGGCGCCGCCGTCCCTGCGCAGATAGCGCATCTCCAGACGATAATGGTCGACCTCGCCGGCCAGCAGGCGGCGGGCCTGATTGGCGTCGTCGGCGCGATGGTCGGGATGGGTCAGTTGGGCGAAGGGCAGGCCGGTGGGATCGTCGTGGCCGGTCATCGCGCAAAACGCCTCGTTGGCCTCGGCGATCAGACCGCCCGGCTCGACCACCACCATGCCGATCGCGGCATTGGCGAAGACGGCGCGAAAACGCGCCTCGTTGCGGCGGGACTGGCGCTCGCCGCGCTTGATCGTGGTGATGTCGGTGCGGGTCACCAGGCTCGATCCGTCGGGCAGCCGCACGTCCTTGACCAGCAACCAGCGGCCATCGGCCAAGGGCTGTTCGCGCACGCCGCCGGTCTGGTGGCGCGCGATGCGCTCGGCGATCCAGGCGTCGCGGCCGGGGCCGTCCTCGGACATCAGGGGAGCCGCCAAGCGGGCATAGTCCTCGAAGGTGGTCCCCTCGGGCGGCGCGTCGACCGTGCGATCAATCGAGTAGACCAGCCGATCGTTCTCATCGAACAACAGCAGATCGTCGGACAGCGCCCCCAAAGCCGCCGACAATCGTTCCCGCGCCTTGCGCTCCATCATGCCATGCCCATCCTCGAAGCCGTATGGCAGCGTAGGAGGTGAACATCGTTGGGGGCAATACGACGCTGGTTCTATGCCCTAAGGCGCCGGAAGGCGAAAGACCAGGAGGAGACTCGCCTGAAACATCGAGAAATTGTCGTCCGACAACAGATGCAGCAGCACTCCGCCATCGGCGGCCCGGCCAACCGCCATGGCCTCCATGTTGTCGACCGGGAACGGCGCCTCCTGCCGCGCGATCTCGACGCCATCGACCAGGCCGCCGGCCTGGAAATCGGCCAGACAGGCCGTCCGCAACCGGGCCGCCCAGCCGCCCAGCAGGGTGAAGCGGCGCTCCAGCACCAGCACGCCGCCATCATCGAGAATGGCCGCGTCGGTGGGGGCGAAACCTTCCGAGAGGCGCCAAGTGGCGGCCGTCCAGTGGCCGGCGCGGTTCGTCCACGCCGATCCACCAGCCTCGGCGATCACCAGCAAAACGCCGTCGGGCGACGCCGCGACCGTCTCCAGGCCGCCATTGTCCGGCAGTCCGGCGGTCTCGGGAGGAAGCGGCACGTCGCGGGGCGCCCCATCGAGGCCCCGCGGATAAAGCCACAGCCGATGATGACGCTCGAAGCTCACGACCATCCCCCGTGGCGTGCGGGCCAGGGATTCGGCGTCCCGCCAGCGGCCCTTCACCGGCTTGCCGTCGCGCCCGCCCAGCGCGCCCGCCGCGACCGGCTCGACGCCCAGCAGGCGGCCGTCGGGCGCGTGGCTCAGGCGCAGGCGGAACCAGCGGCCGCGGTCGGACAGCGCGGTCAGCGCCCGGCCGTCCAGGCTGGCCGCCGACAAGCCTCCCAACTTCTTGGCGGGCCAGGACAGCCGGGCTCCACCCATGAAGTCCAACCCGGCGACCACGGCGTCGGTGGTGATCGGAACGGCGGCGAAGTCGCCCTCGGCCCGGACCGGACCACAGGCGACGCATCCAAGCAGGATGACGCTGAGAAGGGCTACGCGCATCGCGCCATGATACAAGCCGGCGAAAAGCTGGCACAATGCGCCGCATGACCATCCCCGACTGGCTCGTTGACGGCTTTCCCGATCTCTCGCGGCTCGAGGACGAGCCGATGCGGCTGCTCGCCCGCTCGGCGCGCCGAATCGAGGTGCCGGCCGGCACCGTCCTGTTCTCCGAAGGCGCCGAATGCAGCAGCTACGTCTTGGTGCTGGCCGGCTCGATCCTGGTGCGCAAGGTCTCGGAGAACGGGCGCGAAATCGTGCTCTACCGCGTCGAGCGGGGGCAAAGCTGCGTTCTGACCACCTCGTGCCTGATGACCCGCGCCGACTACGCCGCCGAGGGCATCGCCGAGACTCCGGTCGGCGCGGCGGTGGTGCCGGCCGCCACCTTCCAGACCCTGCTCGGCCTGTCGGCGCGGTTCCGGGATTTCGTCTTTTCGGCCTACGCCACCCGTATCGCCGACCTTTTGATGCTGATCGAAGAGGTCGCCTTCGGCCGCATCGACCTGCGCTTGGCCCAGGCGCTGCTCGCCCAGCGCGACGAGCGCGGCGAAATCCGCGGCACCCACCAGGATCTCGCGGTCGAATTGGGCACCGCCCGCGAGGTGGTCAGCCGCCAACTCAAGGAATTCGAGCGGCGCGGCTGGCTCGCCCTGCATCGCGGCCGCATCGAGGTGCTGGCCCCCGCCGCGCTGGCCGAAATGGCGCGCAAGGAAAAGTGATCCTCTGTGACTAGATCACGGAAGGCGCCGCGGCTTTGGTGTTTGATGCCCCCATCGAACAACTCGGGAAGGGTATCCTCATGAAAGCCAATGTCGGAACGATCGACCGCGTCCTCCGCGCCCTGGTGGGCATCGCCCTGATCGCCTGGGCGGCCCTGCTCGGCGGCCCGGTGTGGGCCTGGATCGGCGTCGTGCCGCTGCTCACCGCCGTGGTCGGCTTCTGCCCCGCCTATCCGCTGATCGGCCTGAACACCTGCGGCCGCAAGGCCGACTAGGAGCCCGTCCCCGTATGTCGAGAGGCCCCGCCTCTCGACGCTCTCCGCGAAGGGCCGGCGGCCCTTCGATCCCAGTGGCTCAGGCGAAGCCGAGGAACAGGGCCAGCGACCGCGTGACGGCGACCATGGTTTCGCCATCGAGCCTGCCGAACGGCTCTCCAAGCCTGTCCCGCTTCACGGTCATGGCCTTGTCCACCATGATCTGGGAGCGTTTGCGCAGGCCGTTCCGCGGACTTGGCTCGACATCAAGGCGAATCAGCGGAGCATCGACAAGCGTCCCCGACAACAGCAGCACCGTGGCGGTGGCGGTGTCGTCGAACTGATCGGACTGTATCACCAGCGCCGGGCGCGGCTTGCCAAAGTCGCCCTGTATGGCGACCGGCACGAGATCACCGCGTTTCAAGCCGCGCCCTCGTCGTCCAGATCGGCGAGGGCGGCATCCAGGAAGCCCAGCGTTTCGGCATCGGCCATGTCGGCCCGGGCCACCACCTGGGACTGTCGGCGACACTCTTCGGCAAAGTGGGGACGGCGGGTGTCCGGAACCCAGATTTGCAACGGGCGCAAGCCCGCCGCGCGCAGGGCGGCGCGGCGCTTCCGAACCCGTTCGGTGACAGGCGTTGGCATGGCTTCCTCCCGCCACGTTGTTACATGCAACGTAATCGGGAGGGCGGGAGTTGTCAATGGTCGTCCCCATCCGGCATGATGACCTACTCCAGCGACAGCAGGCTGGCGTTGCCGCCGGCCGCGGCGGTGTTGACGCTGACCGTGCGTTCGGTGGCGAAGCGGGTCAAATAGCGCGGGCCGCCGGCTTTCGGGCCGGTGCCCGACAGGCCCTCGCCGCCGAAGGGCTGGGTGCCGACCACGGCGCCGATCATGCTTCGATTGACGTACAGGTTGCCGACCCGCGCCCGCTCGCGGATGTGGCGGATGGTGGCGTCGATGCGGCTGTGGATGCCCAGCGTCAGGCCGTAGCCGGTGGCGTTGACGGCGTCGATCACCTGATCGATGCGGCCGGCCGGAAAGCGCACGACGTGCAAGACGGGGCCGAACACCTCGCGGTCGAGCGCGTCGAGCGCGTCGATCTCCCAGGCCTGCGGCGGGAAGAACCAGCCATCGGCGTCAAGCGGCGCCGGCAGGGCGTGGATCAGCCGCGCCTCGCGCTCCATGCGGCGGGAATGCGCTTCGAGCGCCGCCAGCGCCGCCCCGTCGATCACCGGCCCCAGATCGGTGGACAGCAGGCCGGGATCGCCGATCGACAACTCGTCCATGGCGCCCGCGAGCATGTCGAGCACCCGCTCGGCCACGTCCTCTTGCAGGAACAGGACGCGCAGCGCCGAGCAGCGTTGGCCGGTGCTCTGAAACGCCGAGGCCAGGACGTCGGCGACCACCTGCTCGGTCAGCGCCGAGGAATCGACGATCATCGCGTTCTGCCCGCCGGTCTCGGCGATCAGCGGCGCGATCGGGCCGTCGCGCCCGGCCAGCGCGCGGTTGATGGCGCGGGCCGTCTCGGTCGAGCCGGTGAAGGCCACCCCCTTGACGCGCGGATCGGCGGTC
>JADGAL010000158.1 GCA_015232025.1 Alphaproteobacteria bacterium | reverse complement strand
GACCTGTTCAACGGCGGCGATGTCGATGGCGCGCTGGACGCCTTGCGCGCGGTTTCCGGCGCCTCGGAACAGGTGCTCGATCTGCTGGGGCGCCTCGCCAAGAAATAGGGGTCCGTCTGTGACGGCCGTCACAGGACTCCTTTCACGGCTCGTTCATAGTTTCGAATCAGACTATGGGTGCGGCGACTCGATTTTCGTGAAAGGAGTTCGTCATGATCGCGAACTCGACATCAGGCAACCTGACGACCAGTCACCCGAAGGCGCAACCGCCCGGTCACCGGATCGTGAAGCGCCACGCCCACCCCCACAAGCGGTTTCCATGGGGCCGCCTGATCGCGGCCGTCCTGGGCGGAGTGGCGATCGGCGCGGCGGCGCTGTGGCTTCTGGCCAGCATGAACGGCCCGGCCGGCAAGCCCGAGCCCAGCCCCGAGGCCCTGTTGAAACAGATGCGCGAGGCCGCCGCGGGCGGCGTCGAATCCCCCCACATCTTTGGCGGCGCCCTGCGATTCGACCCCAACGAGGGCGTGGTGGTCGCCGAGTTGGTGCCGCAAAAGGCCTGCGTCCAGGCCGGCTGGTCGCTGGTGCGCGGCGGCGTGCTGACCGTCAACGGCGTCACCCCGCAACGCGTCTCGGCCGCCCTGCTCGCCGACCTGTGCAGCCGCAACCCGGCCGGCGCCACCCTGGAATGGGCGGCGCGCTAACGCCGCGCCGTTCACAAATCCAGATCGCCTGCGAAGCGGGCGCGTTCCTGGATGAATTGAAAGCGCAACTCGGGCTTGCGGCCCATCAAGGCGTCGACCAGACGGGCGGTTTCGCGGGCCTCTTCGTGGCTTTCCTCGGTGCGGCCGTGCGGGACCATGACGCGCAGCAAGACGCGCTTGTTGGGGTCCATGGTGGTTTCCTTGAGCTGCTGCGGCGGCATTTCGCCCAGGCCCTTGAATCGGCTGATCTCGACCTTGCCCTTCGCCTTGGCGAAGCGGGTCTTCATCAGTTGGTCCTTGTGCGCGTCGTCGCGGGCATAGGCCACCAAGGGGCCGGCCGATAGCCGGTAAAGCGGCGGCATCGCCAAGTAAAGATGCCCGTTGGCGATCAGCTTGGGCATTTCCTGATAGAAGAAGGTCATCAGCAGCGAGGCGATATGGGCGCCGTCGACGTCGGCGTCGGTCATGATGATGACCTTCTCGTAGCGCAGCCGTTCGTCGTCGTACTGGTCGCGCAGGCCGCAGCCCAGCGCCTCGGTCAGGTCGCGCAGTTCCTGGTTCTGGCGCAACTTGTCGGCCGAGGCCGAGGCGACGTTCAGGATCTTGCCGCGCAGGGGCAGCACCGCCTGGGTCTCGCGCAGGCGGCCCTGCTTGGCCGACCCGCCCGCCGAATCGCCCTCGACGATGAACACCTCGGTGCCCATCGCCTGGCTGCGCGAGCAATCGGCCAGCTTGCCCGGCAGGCGCAGCCGGCGGGTGGCGGTCTTGCGCGACAGCTCCTTCGCCTGGCGCTTGCGGCCGCGCTCCTCGGCGCGGTCGACCATGCGGCCGAGCAGCGTCTTGGCCGCTTCCGGGTCGGCCGACAGCCAGTGGTCGAAATGATCCTTGATGGCGTTGTCGACCAGACGCGACGCCTCGACGCTGGCCAGCTTCTCCTTGGTCTGGCCCTGGAACTGCGGCTCGCGCATGAACAAGGACAAAAGCAGGCAGGCGCCGCCCAGGGTGTCCTCGGCGGTCAGATTGGCGGCGCCCCTGTTCTTGACCATCTCGCCATAGGCCTTCAGGCCGCGGGTCAGGGCGTAGCGCAGGCCGTTCTCGTGGGTTCCCCCCTCGGGGGTCGGCACGGTGTTGCAATAGGACGAGCAGAAGCCCTCCTCGTCCTCGGGCCAGGCGATGGCCCATTCCACCTGCCCCATGTCGTCGGCCAGCGGCGCCTGCCCGGCGAAGATGCGCGGCGAGAGCAGGGGGCGGCCGGTCAGCGTGGTGTTCAGGAAGTCGGTCAGGCCGCCGGGGAAGTGCAACACCTCCTCGGCCGGGAACTCGTCGCCCTCCTTGAGCAGCGACGGATCGCACGACCAGCGGATTTGCACGCCCCGGAACAGATAGGCCTTCGAGCGCGCCATGCGGTACAGCGGGCCGGGGCGCATGGCGGCGCGCGGGCCGAAAATCTCGGGGTCGGGATGGAAGGTCACGGTGGTGCCGCGCCGGTTGTGGACCGGCCCGACCGCCTCGAGACCGCCTTGCGGCGCGCCGCGCGAGAAGGTCTGGCGGAACAGCTTGCGGTCGCGCGCCACCTCGACCACCAGACTGTCGGACAGCGCGTTGACCACGGACACGCCGACGCCGTGCAACCCGCCCGACACCTTGTAGGCGTCGCCGCCGAACTTGCCGCCCGAATGCAGCGTGGTGAGGATCACCTCGAGCGCCGACTTGTCGGGGAATTTGGGATGGGGATCGACCGGAATGCCGCGCCCGTTGTCGCGCACCGTGACGAATCCGTCGGCCGCGAGATGCAGCTCGATCCAGCTCGCATGGCCGGCCACCGCCTCGTCCATGGAATTATCCAGGACCTCGGCGGCCAGATGGTGCAGCGCACGGTCGTCGGTGCCGCCGATATACATGCCGGGGCGACGCCGCACCGGCTCGAGACCCTCGAGAACCTCGATATCCTTGGCGGAATAATCGGAGCCCTTGGGAGCAAGCTGTTGGAACAAGTCGGACATGGCGCCATTATAGGAACCGACCGTCCGAGTGCAAGGCTCATACGGTAGATGGCTCGTTTCAACCTACAATATCTTGTGAGCATGACCATGATGTGCGAAACCCCGGCCGGCGAGCTGTCGCTGCGCAACATGGCCATGCCGGCCGACACCAATCCCTCGGGCGACGTCTTCGGCGGCTGGCTGATGAGCCAGATGGACATCGCCGGCGGCATGGCGGCGCAACGGCGCGCCAAGGGCCGCGTCGCCACCGTGGCGGTCGAGGGCATGACCTTCCACCTGCCGGTGTTCGTGGGCGACGAGGTGTCTTGCTACACCGAGGTGACGCGGGTGGGCCGCAGCTCGATGTCGATCAACGTGGTGGCGTGGGTGCGCAGGCGGGAAGGCGGGGCGCCGATCAAGGTGACCGAGGGGGTCTACACCTATGTCGCCATCGATGGCGACCGCAAGCCCCGGCCGGTTCCGCCGGTCGGGGCTTGAAGAAGCGGAAGCGTGACGGTCACATCGGGTTGACGTTGATCACCAGCGTCGGCCCGTTGGGACCCATTTCCATGCTCCAGCCGACGAACACGCCGGCCATGTTGAAGCTGCTCATGAAGGCGCCGGGCTGTTGCTGATAGGCCGGCCAACTCCACGTCGCATGCACGTAGCCGGCGCCCGGCGACAGCATCAGATTGCCGCCCAGCCCGCCCGACGGGTCGCCGACCCGGTTGACGAATTGCGCGCTGCTGCGCGGAGCGACCGCGAAGCCGGGGGCGGGAACCTGCTCCCAAACGCCGCCGGTCAGCGACGCGCCGGTGACCACCACCGGAATGTTCGAACCGTTGTTGACGAGAACGGACATCGCCCGACCCATCTGCGCGTCGGCGGACGGAAGAGCGAAGAACACGAACAGCGCAACCAGCGCCGCCGCGAATGTCAGGAGCCTCCTCATCGGGGCCCTCCACTGTAAGGGGGAAGTAAGCCTTTAAAGGATATACCCACCACGCCCCGCGTCAACCGACGCTATGTCATGACAGGAGTGCCGCATCGCGTGGCCGCCATTTGCTTGACTCGCCTCACTAGCCCCTTCGACGCCCCTTCGCCGTCATGCCCGTGCTTGACACGGGCATCCAGCGTGTCACCGCGGAACCGCGATGGATGGCCGGATCAAGTCATGCTTGACACGGGCATCCACGTGTCACCGCCCATGCCATTGTTTCCAAGGCTGTTCCCACGGAGCCGCGTTGGATGGCCGGATCAAGTCCGGCCATGACGAGTGGAGAGGAGGCGCTTCGACGCCGATGGTATCGCGCGCCTTGGTTCCGTCTCCTTGGTGTCCTTTGTGTCCTTTGTGTTTCCTATCCCACCTCACCCCATCGTCACCCGGTTCCGCCCGAGGTGTTTCGACTGGTAAAGATTGTCGTCGGCGCGGCGGATCAGGTCGGCGGGGTTGGTGTTCAGGTCGGGAACGATGGTGGCGCCGCCCACGCTGACCGTGACGGTTCCGCCCTCGGCGCCCGGCAGGGCCAGGTCGGCGACCGCTTCGCGCAGCGCTTCGGCCATTCCTCGCGCGGCCTCGCCGCCGACGCCGGGCAGCACGCAGGCGAATTCCTCGCCACCATAGCGCGCCACCAGATCGCCGGGGCGCCGGGCGCAATCGCGCAAGGCGCCGGCCACCAGTCTTAGGCAGTCGTCGCCGGCCTGATGGCCGAAGGTGTCGTTGTAGGGCTTGAAGTGGTCGATGTCCAAAAGCAGCAGCGACAGCGGCAGGCCGTGCCGGGCGCAGCGGCGCCATTCCTGGTCGAGATGCTCGTCCAGCCGGCGCCGGTTGGGGATTTCGGTCAGTCCGTCCAGCGAGGACAGGCTTTCCAACAGATCGCGGTGGCGTTTCAGTTCGAGATGGTTGCGCACCCGCGCCCGCACGATCGGCACGCTGAACGGCTTGACGATGTAGTCGATGGCGCCGATCTCCAGCCCGTGCGCCTCGTCGGCCTCCTCGTCCAGGCTGGTGACGAAGATCACCGGGACGTGGCAGGTGCGCGGATCGGCCTTCAGCCGCCGGCAGGCCTCGTAGCCGTCCATGCCGGGCATCATCACGTCGAGCAGCACCAGATCGGGCGCCTCGGTTCGCGCCAGGGCGATGCCCTCGGCGGCCTCGGTCGCCACCTGGACGTCGCACAGGTCGCTCAGCACCTCGCCCAGCATCCGCACGGTGGCCAGGGAGTCGTCGATCACCAGGACGGTCTGTCGCATCTTGCCACCTCAACGCGGCGCGGGGCCGAGCGCCCCCGCCAAGTCGGCAAGGGAGCGCTCGGCCGCCGCGAAGTCAAGCGCCTCGATGCGCAGCAGCAGGGCCTCGGCGGCCGGACGGTGGCCCACGGGAACCCGATCGGCCAAATGCTCGGCCAAGCCGATGGCGCGCAGGTTGTGGCGGCGCACCAGCCCGCCCAGCTCGACGAGCAGGGTCGGCAGGTCCTCGGGCGGAGCCGGGGGCGCCGCGGTGGGCTGGGGCGGCTGCGCCTCCAGAATGGCGGCGGCCATCGCCACCGGCCGCAAGGCGTCGTCCAACGCCGCGATCAGCGGCGGCACGTCCCCGGCGCGGTTGTCGGACAGCGCGTCCTCCAGCCGCTCGGCGACGCTGGCGACCGTGTTGGCCGCCAGATTGGCGGCGGTGCCGCGGATGCCGTGGATCAGCACCCGCGCCTCGTTGGGGCGGCCATTGGCCACCGCGTCGGCGATCTTCCCGGCGGCGCCCGCCACCTGTCCCGCGAAATCGCGCACCAGCCGGCCGTAAAGGAAGCCGTTGCCGCGCAGCCGGGCCAGACCGGCGCGCATGTCGAAGCCGGGCAGATCCTCGGGCAGGCCGTGGCCGTCAAGGTCCGGGCTGGGCGCTCCGGGCGCGTTGGCGCCCACCCAGCGGGCCAGGGTGTCCAGCAGCTTGGCCGGGTCGATCGGCTTGGGAATGTGGTCGTCCATGCCGCTGGCCAGGCATTTCTCGCGCTCCTCGGCCAGGGCGTGGGCGGTCATCGCGATGATCGGCAGGCGACCGGCCGGACCCATGGCGCGGATGCAGCGGGTCGCCTCGAAACCGTCCATCTCGGGCATCTGCAAATCCATCAGCACGGCGCGGAAGGCGTTGGGGCGGCCGGTGACCAGGGCCACCGCCTCGTGCCCGCTGGCCGCGATGGTCACCACCACGCCGGCCTCCTCCAGGATCTCGCGGGCGATCTGCTGGTTGACGCCGTTGTCCTCGACCACCAGCACCGGCACGCCGCGCAGGCCGGGTGGCGCAACCGGGGCCGAGTGGGCGTGGGTCGGCCGCACGCGCGGCTCGCCCTTCGCCAGCAGATCGGTGATGGTGTCAAGCAGCACCGAGGGGTTGACCGGCTTGATCAGGAAGGCGTCCAGACCGCTTTCCTCGGCGCGGCGGATCACCTCCTCGCGGCCATAGGCGCTGACCATGATGACGGTGGGCGGCTTCAGCAGGCGCGGGTCGTCGCGGATCAGCCGCGCCGCCTCGATGCCGTCCATGCCCGGCATCTTCCAATCCATGATGACCAGCCGATAGGGATCGTCGGTCGCTTGGTCCTCCAGTTCCGCGATGGCGCCCGGCCCGTCCGGCACGCAGGTCACCCGGAACGAGAAGGCGTCGAGATAGGCGCGCAGGATGTCGCGCGCCGTGGCGTTGTCGTCGACCACCAGCACCTTCAGGGCGCGCAGGTCGGGCGGCGGCAGCCGCGCCTCGCCCGCCTCGTGCCGGGGGATGCCGAACGGCACCGAGAACCAGAACAGGCTGCCCTTGCCCGGCTCGCTTTCCGCGCCGATCGTGCCGCCCATCAACTCGACGAGGCGGCGGCAGATGGTCAGGCCCAGGCCGGTGCCGCCATAGCGGCGGGTGGTCGAGGCGTCGGCCTGGGTGAAGGGCTGAAACAGCCGCGCCGCCTGCTCGGCCGACATGCCGATGCCGGTGTCGCGCACCGAAAAGCGCAGCATCGCCCGGTCGTCCTCGCGCCGTTCCAGGGTGGCGCGCACCACGATCTCGCCGCGCTCGGTGAATTTGATCGCGTTGTTGACCAGATTGATCAGCACCTGTCCCAGGCGCAGCGGATCGCCGATCAGGATTTCGGGCAGGTCGGGGGCGGCGGCGATCAACACCTCCACCTCCTTCTCGTCGGCGTGGCCGGGCACCATGTCGGCCAGCGTCTGGAGCACCTCGTCCATGCGGAACTCGACCGTTTCGACCTCCAGCTTGCCGGCCTCGATCTTCGACACGTCCAGGATGTCGTTGATGATCGCCAGCAGCCCGTGCGCGGCGGCCTCCAGCTTGCGCAGGTAGTCGCGCTGGCGCTCGACCAGCCCGGTGCGGCCCAGCAGATGGGCCATGCCGACGATGGCGTTCATCGGCGTGCGGATCTCGTGGCTCATATTGGCGAGGAAGCGGCTTTTCGCCTCGGCGGCGTCCTCGGCCTTTTCGCGGGCGCGGGCGTAGGTGGCGGCCAGTTCGCGCAGCTCGGCGGCTTGGCGCTGCACCTCCTGCTCGGCCAGCTTGCGGTCGGTGATGTCGTAAAGCCACAGGAAGCGCGCCCCCTGCTCGTCGATCGGCGGCCGCTCCATCGAGACCAGCATCCACAGGACGCGGTCGTTTGGCCCGACCACGCGGGCCTCGACATCGGCGACCCGGCCTTCGCGGCGCTGGCGGCCCTCGATCAGGTCGTAATCCTCGGGCCGCACGAACAGGTCGCGCACCTCGCACTCGGCCAAACCGGGCGCGTCGCGTCCGGTCATCGCGGCGAGGCGGGCGTTGGCGAAACGCGCCCGCCCATCGGCGCCGACCAGCACCGCCCCCACCGGGCTGGTGTCGAGGAAGCCGCGCAAACGCTCCTCGCTGGCCGAGCGGGCCGCCTCGACCGCCCCGCCGACCCGCGTCAGGCGCCGCATCAAGCCCAGGCTCCAGACCGACAGGATCAGCACGCCGGGAACCACCACGGCGCCCAGCAGCACCAGCCGCCTCACCCCGTCCACCGACTCGGCGGATCGGCGTTCGGCGGCGGCCAAGCGGTCGCCGGCCCGCAACGACAGCACCGCCAGGGCGCCGCTCAGCGGTCCATCGGCCGGGCGCAGGCGGCGATCGATCTCGTCGGCGGGCATGCCCTCGGCCATCAGCGGCG
>JADGAL010000157.1 GCA_015232025.1 Alphaproteobacteria bacterium | reverse complement strand
CGACGCCTTCCTGTCGGCGCAACGCCTCGACCGCCGAGCCCAGATCGCCGGCCGCGATCAGTCGTCCGGCCCGCGCCAGACCCGCCGCCAGGGTGGCGTCGCCGCCATCGGCCCGGCGGATGCTGATCCACGCCGAAACCAACCGCAACGCGTCGCCCAGCCAGGGCTGACCGAAGGAATGAACGGCCAGCCGGCGAGTCGCGGCCGCCGCCTCGCGAAAGGATTCGGCCAGCGCCGCGCGGGTGGCGATGCCGCGCGGCGCCGCCGGCTCCAACATCGCCAGACGCTCGCGAACCTCGCCCTGGGCGATCGAGCGGACGGCGCGCAGCTCGGCCTCGAACGGCCCGCCGCGATCCAGGGCCTCGCGCAATTGGCCGACCGCCACCAGCAACAGGGGGCTGGCGTCGCGGCGCTCGGCCAAACGATTGACCGCCGATTCGGTCTTCTCGATGGCCGAGGACAGACGCATGGCGCCGCCCTGGTCGACCGCAATCCGGCGTAGCGCGCCCATCTCGTCGCGCAGAGCGGCGATTTCTTGGGTCATTTCAGCCAATCTGGCGCGCTCGTCGCCTTCGGGCCGGGGTGGCGGCGGGGCGACCGCGGTGGCGGCCAGTCGCGCCAGCTTCGCCTCCATCTGGGCAAGGCCCTGTTCGGTCATATCCTGTCGCAGGGAGAGCGACGGGAGCCCGGCCTCCAAATCCTGTAACCGCAATTCGGTGTCCACGGCCATCACGGGCGATGCCGGGCGAGCGTCCTGGAGGAACCAGGCCAATCGAGGCTGCACCCAAGGCCAAGCGACGATGCCACCCAGCAGCGCCAAGGCGACGATCAGCAGCCCGACGGTGCCGCCGCCGATCCGTCCACGCGCCGGCCGCCGACCGCCGGCCGGTGGCGCCGCAGGTTCATAGGGGTCCATCACCATGCTCCCAAGCGGGTGAGAGCGTGTTCATACCCCCTGGCGGGCATCACGTCGAGCTTGGATGCGGGGCGGAAAGCGAGCGTCGTTGCGCCACCTTCCGCCATCCGCCTTCAGATACGCTCGGCGATCCAGCCGATCACCGGCAGCTTCCACGCGCGCTGCATCAGCACCGACACCAAGCCGATCGCCGACACCGCCAGAATGGTCATCGACGCGAAGCCGAACACCCATTTGCCGAGCACCGGGACATGCAGCGCGAACAGCGCCAGCATGCTGCCGATCCACAGCACCAGACCCTGACGGGCATGGAAGACGACGAACTCGTCGTCACGGGCGAGCACCAGGGGAACGAAGCAAAGGACGCCGACATAAGACAACGCCGCCATCACCTGGCTGCGAATATTCATCCGGCTATGCAAAATGGCTTCCATGATACCGTCCCCTTCACGCCATCGCTTCGCGCAGCTCGACCTCTTCGTCGCTTTGCGCCGCTTCGGTCTGGTGGCTGCGGTAATAGGCATAGGCGGCGGCCAAACCGCCCACCGCCAGGATCACCGGACCCCAATAGCCGAGACCCAGGCCCAGGCCCAGGCTCATGCCCTTGCCGGTCCAGATCGTGCCCCCCGCCACCTTGAGCGAGGCGCCGGTCTTGGCGGCGGCACCGGAGATCGCGCCCTTGGCCACGACCGGAGCCTTGGCGGCCACGGCCGGAGCCTTGGCGGCGGCGGCCTGCATGGCGGGAACCTTGGCGGCGCCAGCCTTGGCGCCGGTTCCGGCCTTGGCCGCGCCGGCTTTGCCCGTCGTCGCCTTGGCGGCCACGGCTTCGCGTTCCACTTCGCCAACGGCGACCTTGGCCGCTCCGGGAGCGGGAATGGCGGGGGAAACGGCGGCAGGCTGTCCAGGCAAGGTACCCTCCTTGAATTCGTGGCAGACATGCAATACATGCCCTCGACATGTTGCGTCGTAACACAGATGCTCAGTGCGGACAAGGGGAGCGAGGCGCGGTCACTTTCTTTCACCGGTCTTTATCTTCGAGTTTGCGAACCGTTCGCGTCTTCGTCGGCCCGGACGCGCCGCTTATGAGGCTTTGTCGGCGCGGTCTATACTTCGGTTTAACTGGCACATGCACAAAACGCAGTGGCGTTGCGCGTGGGCGTGCGGCTATGGTGGAAATGAAACTGTGGAGTGATGACGTTTGATGCGGGGCATCATCTTGGGGGGGGCTCGGTGAACACGCCTCCAGCCATGCCGGAATTGAAGAAGATCAAGGCGCTGGTCATCGACGCCGACCAGCGGCTGAACATGCCGCTGTTCAAGGCGCTGCGCGCCTTCGGCTTCGCCAAGGTCAGGCAATCCTTCGCCTGCGCCGAGGCGTTCGCCCATCTGGCGGATCTCGTGCCCGATTTGGTTTTTTATTCCGGCCAAATGCCCGAGATGTCCCTGATGGAGTTCACCCGCCGAATTCGGACCAGCGCCGACGCGCCCTATCGTTACGCGGTGATCATCGCCACCGGGCCGCTGTCGGCGCAAGCCATCGAGAAGGCCAGGGACGCCGGGGTCCACGACTTCCTTCCCGACCCCGGAGCGCTGCCGGCCCTGAGCAAGGTGGTGCGTCACGCGCTTGAAAATCCCCGGGGCTTCATCTTCGGCGCGACCTATGCCGGCCCGGACCGACGCTTGAACGCGGTCAAATGGACCGCCGAGGAACGCCGGGTGCGACGCAAGCCGCTGGTCGCCCCGCCCTATTTGGCGTTTTTCGAACGCGCCTGCGCCGAACTGCCGCCTCCGGGCAAGATATTGGCCATGCCGATGGTGAATGTCGCGGACAGGCCGGCCATCCGGCGGCCGACATTCATCGCCAAGCATCCCAATCTCGGCCTGCCCGAACCCGGAATTGCGGTCACGGTGGCGCTACAGCCCCAAGTCGCGCAGACCCCCGCGACCCCCGAGCCGGCACGCAAGGCGCCCAATGCCGAGGCCCAGATCCTGACCGCCCCCAAGATTGGCGCGAAGGCGAACGCGCCGACGCCGCCCGCGGCCGAGCCCGCGCGAAAAGCACCCGCTTTCGACGCGCGCGCCCCCGGCCCGGTCAAGGCCGAGCCGCCTCCCAAGACTCCGGCCACCCCGGCCGACCCGGTGACGGCGCCTGACGCCCAACTCCCGCCTGCGGCCAAAGCGCACGATCCGATCCCCGGAGAGGCGGTGCGGGCCGCCAAGGCGAGCGCCCCTCCGGCCGCTGCCAAATCCGGCGATTCGCCGGCCCCCAAGATGGACGATCCGCTCACCGTCGAAGCGGCGCGAGCCGCCAAGGCGAGCGCCCCTCCGGCCGCCAGCAAACCCCGCGAGTCGCCGCCCACCGAGATCGACGATCCGATCCCCGGAGAAGCGGCGCGGGCCGCCGAGGCGAGCGCCCCGCCCGCCGCCGAACCTCTCCGCGAGGCGATGGGCGGCGATATGGACGGCCGGCTCGTCGTCGACGCAACGCCGTTGGCACGGCCCAAGCCTCCCCCGCGGCCAGCTTTGCACGCCTCGTCCCCGACCATCGAGTCGAACATTGAATCGGATGGGGCGGCGGGGGTGGCCGAGGCGGACGCCGGGTCCCGCGGGGACAATCATTCGCGGACGCTGGAAGTGGCCGCCGACTGGCCCGAAGACGCGCGCGATGGTGAAGCGATGGCGCCCGTCGTTTGGTCGGAAATGGAATCCTCCCATTCCGCCCCATTGCTGCGGATCATCGAGGATCTGAAAACGGCAAGCGCCGAGGGGCGTGAGGAAGAGGCGGTGCGACAGGCGCTGCCCCGTCTGATCCGGCTGGCCGAAGCGGCCCTCGCCCGAGAGCGCGCGGCCAACTCCGTCCTGGCCCTCGCGATGGCCGCCAGCCTGCGCCGGCTTGGCGACATGACCTCGGATCCGATGGCCGACATTCCGTCGCTGGCGATGATCCAGGACTGGATGGACCACCATCTGCGCACCTGTGGTCCGGCCGAACGGCTGCTGCGAGAGGCCCCGATTCGCGCTCCCGCGCTTGGTCAACAGCCCCGCGTCATGTCCCAGGAAGAGGTTCTGAAGGCTCTGCTGGTCCGATGATGATCGGCGCGGCGCGGGACAACCCTTGATAAAGGTAGAACCCGCCGGCGGCGACCACCGCGCAGGCCGCCACCAAGCTCAGGCCGGCGGTGGCGCCAATTCCAATCACCAGCACCTTGCCAAAACCGGGCAACCCCGCCGTAGCCACCGTGAATCCGCCTAGCGCTGACATTGTCATGGATGTTCCTGTCGACCTGGCGAACCTTGACGCGCGGCCCGCTCCCGCGACATTTCGATTCATTACGCGCAATTTAGCATGATTGCCGGGAATCGGCCAATGAGGTTAAAGGTATGGGAAGAAACTCAAGACCAACGGCCAACCGGCCTAGGCCGAGGCTTCCGCACGCCTGATCCGCCATTGGCGAACACGGTAACCCAATAGCGCCGCCAACACGGCGGCATAGATATAGGGTTCACCATTTTCGTGGGTTGCCGCAAGCACAAAATGCAATGCCACCGCTATGTTCACGGCATAGGTGACCCGGTGCAGGGCCTTCCATCGCTTGCCGCCCAGCTTGTTGATCTGCGCGTTCCGCGATGTCCACGCCAGCGGAATCAACAGGCCGAACGCCGCCACGCCGAGCACGATGAACGGCCGCTCGGCCACGTCGCCGATCATATCGTCAAGGTTGAAGGCCCATTCCAGGGCGACATAGGCGATAACGTGCAAGGCGGCGTAGAAGAAGGCGTATAGCCCGATCATCCGGCGATAGCGGGCCAACTGCTTGATGCCGGTCATCTCCTGCACCGGCCGCAGGGCCAGCGAGATCAGCAGGAAGGTGAAGGCCCAGTCGCCGAGATAGCGATTGATGAAGCCCACCGGAGTTTCGGCCAGCGTATCGGAAACATAACCGCCGATCAGGCCGCGCCCCACCAGCCATATCACAGGCAGCGCCGAGGTCAGGAACACCAATGGCTTCCAGTCGACCTTGCGGCCACTCTTCATGTGGTGGTCGCTGGTCTCGTCGATGCCGTGGATCAGCAGCCAGCCGGCGAACAGGGTCACCAGCAGCTTGCCGGTTCCCATCAGGATGAACGGCGCGCGCGGCCCCACCGCGTCGAAATAATAGCCGCCGCTCTGCACCAGCAAGACGATGCCGGCGCCGCCGGTCAGATAGATCGCGCCCAGCATCGAACCCAGGATCGGCTTGGGCGAAATGTCGACGGTCAGCACCTTGAGGGCCACCGCGCTGCCGGCATGGCCGACCGCGATCAGCAGCAGGGGCGCGGCGATCAGCCAGTTGTACGGATTGACGAACAATCCGAGACCGAAATATCCCATGGCGGCCAGCGACAGGCTGGCGCCGATGGCCGACATTCGGCTGTGCCGCTCGATGAACACCTTCCACAGCGGTACCGAGGCGATCAGGCCGGCCCCCAGCACGCCGATCATCACCGCAGCGTGCGAAGTGGCGGCCGCCCGCGTCACCCCCACCACGTCGGACAGCGAGATGCACCAGAGCGAAAAGAACAAGCTGACCACGATCAGGTCGGCGCGGGAATAGAAGGCGGCGGCGAAGGCCAATTGCATGCGCGGATCGGCCGAAACCGTCGCCCAGACCTGACGCAACGGGTGGTCGCCCTCGATGGGAGGCGGCGCGACCTCGACCAAGTGGCGCCGGGCCAGCAGCAGCCCGGCCGCGCCGATCGCCAGCGGCACCATCAGAATGACGAACACGCCGACCGCCTGGGTGGCGATCTGCATGACCACCGCCGACAGCACGGTGCCGCCGAACACCATCATGAACACCACGTTGCGCAGAAGCCCGGGCCGGTTTTCGTAAGTCGACACGTCGCCGACCAGGGTGAGAAGCTGGAGTTGGACGGTGTCCGCCCCCGACGAGATCAGCACCCGCGTCACATAGAACAGCAAGAGCGCGCCGCCGCCCAGCATCAGGCCCATCTCGACGCTGACCAGCGACAAGACCGCGCCGACCAGGATGGCCAGAAAGCCGCCGGCGATCACCGGCACCCGGCCGATGCGATCCGACATCATGCCGAACCAGCCGACGCACAGGATCGAGACGATCTCGGCCACCACCTGGATGTCGGCGTTGACCCTGCCCTCCTTCTCGAAGGCGATGCCGAAGATGCCGTCCAGCAGCAATGGCTGCACGGCCACCGCCAGCGTGGCGACCAGCCCGCCCGCCGCCGACAGGAGATAGATCAGATTCCATTGTCCGGGCGCGAAGGCGCGCGCCGGTCTAGCGCTCTTCGCCATCGCCTCCCCCGATTTCCCCCCACAGGCCGCGCAGATGATTGTCGCGCAGCGCGCAGACCTCGCCGGCCACCATGATCGACTTGGCGAACACCAGCGCGCCCTCGCCGCCCATCGGGTCGCGGGCCGCCGTGCCCTTGACGAACACGCCCGGCTGGAAATGGCATCCCCCGGCGGCGAGGAACCAGCGCGGCGCCAGATCGATCCAATAAGGCGGGTTGATGGCGTCGTCGACCAGCACGTACAGGTCGCCCCATTGCGACGCCTGGCCGCTACCGGCGATCTTGGCGACATGCCCCTGGAAGCGGAACGGCACCATGGCCTCGTGCGCCTCGGCCGGCGATCCGCCGCCCCGCTCCATCGCCACCGTCAGCGCATGCGGCAAAGCCGCCGTGCCGCGGCGATTGACGGTGGGAGGCGACGCGACCGTTCCGGTCTTGCCGCGGGGAATGATGGTGTGGCACTCGGCGCAAGGCAGGGCCTCGCGCCCGTCGCGATGCGGGGCGGGCGTGCCCTGCACGATCGGCAAGACGGCCGGCGACTGGCCCGGCAACGTCTTGCGCGGAACGACGATATGGCAGCTCGAGCAGACCATCTTCTCGCGGCCGTCGACATGCGGCGACCGCGCGTCGGCCAGGATCGGCGGAGCCAAGCCGTAGGTGTGGTCCTCCCACGGGTTGCCGCGAAAGGTGGCGGTCACGAACAGGGCCAACCCGAAGACGATGCCCGCCGCCATGACCCATTGGGGCAGATCGGGATGAAGGCCGGGCAGCGGCCTCACCGACGCGCTCCGCGCCCGCGATGATGCCGCCTATGCCCCGACGTCACGCCCACTCGCGTCAATCGCGCGCCAACTCCTCGCGCAGCAGACCGTCGTCGCCGTCGTCCGGCGCGCGGGCCGCCAAGCGGTCTTCGACGAAACGAAGGCCGGCGTCATAGGCGTATTTGCCGGCCACCCCGGCCACCACCGCCACGCCCAGCGAGATCACCAGACCACCGCCCACCGCTCCGGCGGCCACCGCGCTCAACGCGGTCGCCAAGCCCGCGCCGGCGGTTTCCTTGGCCGTGTCGATGGCGGCGCCGCGCGCGTCCATCCGTCCCTCACGCACCAGATGCGCGTTCTTGGCCAGGGCGGCGGCGCCGCCCACAACGGCACCCAGCACACCGACCCCCGGCACCGATTTGGCCAGATAGGCCGCGAGCTGAAGTGGCATCGTTCATCTCCTGACAAGATCCAGGGTGGAATTTGCCCACCCTCGCGGCCTGAACACTAGCCGAAATCGCGCCACCGTGCCAGCCGGAACGTCATGGCGGCCGGCCGTGCGACGCCGGGCCGAGCGTCGGCCGGCGATCGCCGATCTCGTTCACGCCGACGATCAGGGCGGCCAAGGCCAGAAGAATCCCGACCTTGATCAGCCCGTTGCGTGGCGTTCGCCCTGTCAGCGGCAACCGCCGGAATCGTCGGGGCGCTTGGCGCCTTTGCCGCAGCATCCGCCGCCGCAAGCCGCCGAGCCGGCGGGCGCGAACATCCGCATGACGTGGCGGACCACCACCGCCGCCGCCAACACGCCGACCGCGATCACGGCGGAAACATCCCACATCGTCTCCATCAAGGTCCCTCCCGTCAG
>JADGAL010000156.1 GCA_015232025.1 Alphaproteobacteria bacterium | reverse complement strand
CCCAACTCGCCGGCTCTCCGACCGGAGCGCCGCCGAGCGCCACCGGGCCGCAGGCGGCGCCCCAGACCGGAACCGATCCCGGCGCGTCATCCTTGTCCGGCCCCACCACCTCGGGACCGTCGCTGCCCTCGATCAAGCCGACATCGTTCTCGTCCACCAATTCGCTCGGCCCGGCGGTGGGAAGCGGCATCGGCGCCGGAAGCGGCACCGGCATCGGCGGCGCCAGCCCCAGCGCCACCGCCAGCGGTCCCGGTACGACCGCCGGTTCGACGGGACCCGGCGGCAATTCCGGCACGCCCGGTCCCGCGACCATTCCCGGTCTGAAGCCGCCCGGCCCGACCGGCCCGCTTTCTCCGACCACCCCGACCGCGACCACGGCGCCGACCGCGCCAACGCCGCCGCCACGCTACAACACCGATCCGGTCCCGACCGAGACGCCCACCGTCACTCCGGCGCCACCTCCGCCGACCATGCCGCCGGTCACGCAGCCGCCGGTCACCCAACCGCCGGTCACGCAGCCGCCGATCACGCAGCCGCCGATCACGCGCCCGCCGATCGATCCGACCGCGACGCCCATCCCGACTTCGACGCCGATTCCGCCGACCTTGCCGCCGAACGATCCGACCGCGACGCCGATTCCGACATCGACGCCCGCCGCCACCACCGGTCCCGGCGGCAATTGGTGGGAGAACACCTCGACCTCGGCGCCCCCTCCGCCGCCGACCACCCCGCCGGAGACGGCGGTCACCGGGACGTCGGCCGCCGACACCTTCACCCAGCCCAATTCGGCTTTGGCGACCGTCACCATCGCGGGCGGCGCCGGTGACGACGTGCTGGCCATCACGGACGGCGCGGTGATCACCGACGGCATCTTCTCGCGCCTGTCCTCGGTCGAAAAGATTCAGCTTCTCGCCAATGTCGGCGGCCAGAGCGTGGCGCTTGGCCCGCTGTCCGAGGCGACCGGCATCGTCGGCGTCGACGCCTCGGCGGTCGGCGGGTTCGGCGTGCTGGTCGACGCCAGCGCCCGCGCCACCGGCGTTCATGTGACCGGCGGCGGCGGCGCCGACACGCTCAAGGGCGGGGCGGGCGACGACAGCGTCGCGGCCGGCGGCGGCGACGACCAGATCATCGGCGGCAGCGGCCTTGGCAACGACACCTATGCCGGCGGGGCGGGCAACGATTCCGTTCACTACACCAGCACCACGCTGGGCGTCGCGGTCAGCCTGCTGGCCGGCACGGCGGTCGGCGCCGAGATCGGCAGCGACACGCTGTCGGGCATCGAAGGCGTGCTGGGCGGCACCGGCAACGACACGCTGACCGGCGGCGCCGGCAACGATTACTTCTACGGCGACGCCGGCCACGACAATTTCGTGTTCGCCGCCGCCAATTGGGGCGGCGACACGATCGACGGCGCGGCCGGTTCGGACCAGCTTCGGATCACCGGCGTCGCGTCGATCACCGCTTCGGGCCTGGCCAACGTCACCTCGGTCGAGACGCTGAAGCTGGTCGACGACGGCGCGGGACACAGCGTCGTGTTGGGCTCCAACGCCGATCTGGCCGGCCTGACCACGGTCTACGCGGGCACCATGATCAGCGGGTCCAGCACCGTCGCGATCGATCTGTCCGGGCGCTCGCTGGGCACCACGGTGACCGGCGGCGCCGGGACGGATTCGGTGACCGGCGGCGTGGGCAACGACTATTTCGACGGCGGCGCGGGCAACGACGTGTTCCTGCGCGGCGGGCAAAGCGGCTCGGCGACGTTCGGCGGCGGCACCAGTTGGCTGACCATCGCCGACACCGTCACCGGGGCGGTCGACGGCGTCCGCAACGTCGAGACGGTGACATTCTCGGGCAGCGGCGAGGCGGTGACGATCAGCCGCATGCCCGCCGCGACGGCCGTCGCGGCCAGCGGCATTCAGACCGAGGGCGTGGTGGTGGCGCGCCTGGATGGCGGCTATTGGCTGGTCCACAATTCCGACGCCGATTCCGGGTCGACCGGCATCTACGCCACGCCCTATGGCCATGACGGGGTCGCCGGGACGCCGGTCGCGCTGACCGCCACGGGTTCGGTCTCGGAAAGCCTGCCGGCCGCCTCGACTTGGCCGGACGGCTCGATGGTGGTCGTCTGGACCGGCGACGACGCCGCCGGTTCCGGGGTGTTCTCCGCCCGTCTCGATGCCGCCGGCACCAAGGGCGTGACGACACAGGTCAATGTCACCACCACCGGCTCGCAAAGCGCCCCGGCGGTGGCCGCGCTGCAAAATGGCGGCCATGTGGTCGCCTGGGAATCGACCGGAAGCGTCCTGGGCGACTCGGACGGCGCCGTGGTGTACCGCGTGTTCGACGCCAGCGGCACGGGCGGTTCGGAACTGCTGGTCGGCACGGGCGACCCCAGCGGGGTTCAGACCTCGCCCGCCGTGGCCAGCGCGCCCGGAGGCGGCTCGTTCATCATCGCCTGGCAAAGCGGCACGGACATCATGGTCCAGATCTGCAACGCCGATGGCACGGGCACGCCCACCATCCTGAACGTCGGCGACGCGGGCACCAACACCGACGCCGAGATCGTCGTCTCGGTCAGTCCGATGGGCGGCTACGTCGTGGCGTGGTCGACCGAATCGCCCTCCAGTTCCCGCGACGTTCAGCGTTGCGTGATCGACAGCGACCGCACCATCGCGTCGGTCGCCACCACCATGCACGCGACCACGACGGGCGATCAGCACGCCCCGGCCCTCGCCCATCTGCCCAATGGCGCCTATCTGCTGACCTGGATCGATGGCGGCACCACGCTGATGGGGCGGATGTATGGCGCCGATGGCACCGTGGTCGGCACCACCTTCACCATCCACAGCGGCACGGCCACGCTCGACGCGCCCTCGGTCGTGGCGCTGCGCACCGGGCATTTCGCGGTGTCGTGGGGCGATGCCACCAATGGCGACGTCGTGTCTGCGATCGTCGATGGCGGGGGGGCCACCGAGTCCTGGCGGCTGGTCGGCGACGCGGTGGGCAACACGCTGGTTTCGACCGGCGGCATCGGCCGCATCGAGGGCGGGGCGGGATCGGACACCATCACCGGATCGACCGGCCGGGAGTATCTGGACGGCGGGGCCGGCGCGGATACCGTCAAGGGCGAGGGCGGCGACGACGTGGTGTGCGGCGGCACGGGCACCGACAGCTTGAGCGGCGGCGCGGGCTACGACCTGCTGGTGGTCGACGATCTGGGCGCCGACGTGATCGATGGCGGCGCCGACAGCGACATCCTGCGGGTTCAGTCGTCGAGCGCCCTGACCATGGCGGATGCGGACTTCGCCCTTTACACCTCGATCGAGGGGCTGGAGTTCCGGGGTTCCCAGACCGTCACGCTGACCCTGGGCGCCAACGCCCTGGCGTCGGGATTGAAATGGATCGACGGCTACGCCCAGACCGGCGCGATGACCGTCGACGGCTCGGCCTTCGGTGCGGATCAGTGGATCGCGGCGGGCGCCGGCGCCGATTCGGTGCAGGGCGGCGCCGGCAACGACGAGATCGACGGGTGGGCCGGCGACGATGTCCTTTCCGGCGGCGCCGGAAACGACTATCTGCGTGGCGACGATGGCGACGACACGCTGACCGGCGGCGATGGCGACGACTGGTTCACCGGCGGGAACGGACAGGACGTCGCGGTCATCGGGATGACGCTTGGCGAGGCCACGATCAGCGGCTCGTCGACCGGGCTGTTCCTGGACAAGGCCGGCCAATCCGACTATGTCGCCCAAACCGAGACCCTGATCTTCTCGGACGCCTCGGTCACCGTCGAGCGGCCGCCGAGCGAGACCCGACTGAACGCGACGGCCACCGGCTCGCAGACCGAGGTCGAATTGACCGCCCTGGCGGATGGCGGGTACGTCACCGCTTGGGTGACCGACGGCTTGGGCGTCTTCTTTCAGCGCTACGATTCCGGGAAGACCGCGGTGAACGCCGTCACCCAGGTGGGGTCGGACGTCGCGGCCAATGAGATCGCGACCTGCGCGCTCGACAATGGCGGCTGGGTAATCGCCTGGAACGAGACCACGCCGGCCAGCGCCAACGGCGCGATCAACGCCATGATCTACGACGACGCGGGCGCTTCGACGGCGATCACCATCGACGACACCACCCAGGCCAACGACGTCGAGATCGCCGGGTTGCCCGGCGGCGGCTTCGTGGCGGTGTGGGAATGCACCAGTCCCGCCGACACCGGCGCGACCTCGGGCGTTCGTTTCAGCACCTTCGACCCGGCGGGCAACCGCTTGCAAACCGGCGAGGTCAACACCACCACGGCCGGCGATCAGATCGACCCCGACGTCGCGGCGCTTGCCGATGGCGGCTTCGTGGTGGTCTGGGAGACCGATGGCGGCGGCATCTGGGGCCAGAAATACGGCCCGGACGGGCTGGTCGTGGGCGCGGAGTTCCAGGTCAGCGACACGGTGGGCGCGCAGTCCGATCCCGCCGTCACCGCCCTGGAGGATGGCGGCTTCGCGGTGGTGTGGACGATCGGCGGCGCGGTGTGGGGCCAGGCTTGGACGGCGGCCGGCACCGCCAGCGGGGCGTTCGAGGTCGACGGCTCGGCCACCAATTGCGCCGATGCCGACATCACCGGCCTGTTCGGTGGCGGCTTCATGGTCACCTGGACGGGCTACGACGCCGCCTCGGCGCCATCGGTCGCGCAGGGACGGGTGTTCCAAGTGATCTCGGGCAACGTCTATGCCGTGAACAACGACGACTTCATCCTGTCGACCTCGACCATGGAGCAGGACCGCGCCACCGTGGCCCAGCTCGGCACGGGCGAGGTGATCACCGCCTGGGTGTCCGAGCACCAGGACGGCGACGCCTGGGGCGCTTACGGCCAGATCGTCGATCAAACCGGCCTGTCGGCGATCAAGCTGACCGGCGACGCCAACGCCAATCAATTCAACATTTCGGTCGGCGTCGGTTGGGTCGATGGCGCGGCGGGCGACGACACGCTGTCCGGCGGCAGCTTCTCGCAACGCCTGGACGGCGGCGCGGGCAACGACAAGCTGTACGGCGGCACCGGCGAAGACATGCTGGTCGGAGGGACCGGCAACGACACGCTCGACGGCGGCGTCGGCAACGATCGGCTGGTGATGTCCGACCTGGACGCCAACGACAGCCTGAGCGGCGGCACCGGCAACGACGTGCTCAGGCTGACGGCGGCGATGACGCTCGCCATGTCGGGGCTGTCGATCACTGGCGTCGAGACGCTGGTCCTTGACGCCGTCGCCGGCCTGTCGGTGAGTCTGGACGACGCCGTCGCGATCGGCAAGGTCCATGTCCGCCTGGGCGCCGCGACCGTCGACGGCACCGCCGTGAGCACCGCCGTGACCATCACCGGCGGCGCCGGAAGCGACAGCCTGCTGGGCGGTTCGGGCGACGACACGATCTGGGCCGGGGCCGGCGACGACACGGTGTCCGGCGGCACCGGCAACGACGTGCTGGGCGGCGGCGTCGGCGCCGACGTGCTGAGTTTTTCCAGCGACGCGACCGGGCTGACCGTCGACATGGGCGCCGGCACGGCGAGCGGCGCGGCTTCGGGCGACGACACCATCTCGGGATTCGAGGTGCTGATCGGCGGCTCGGGCGACGACAGTCTGGTCGGCGGCTCGGCGGCTTGCACGATCTCGGGCGGCGCCGGCAACGACGAGATCGTCTCCGGCGCGGCGGGCGGCGAGTTCGACGGCGGCGCCGGCGACGACATGCTCAACCTCGCCGCCATGGCGGCCGGCGTGGCGCTGGTCATGAACGGGGCCACGGCGGCCGGCTTCACCAGCGGCGCGGTCACCGGCAGCGTGGTCAATTTCGAGTATGTGACCGGCAGCGCCCATGGCGACGACCTGACCGGCGACGCGTCGAACAACCTTCTCTTGGGCCAAGACGGGAACGACACGCTGGACGGCGGCCCCGGCAACGACACGATCAGCGCCGGGAACGGCGACGACGTGCTGTGGAGCACCGACGGCTCGGACACCCTGATGGGCGGCCTTGGCACCGACCGCGTCGAGTTCAGTAGCCGCGCCTCGGGCGTGTCCGTCAACATGACCACCGGAATCGCCACCTCGGGCGCCGACACCATCAACCTCGACGTCGAGAACGTGTCGGGCTCGAACTACGCCGACACGATCGCCGGCTACACCATCGCCGAGACGTTATGGGGCTGGTCCGGCACCGATTCGATCGACGGCGGCGACGGCGACGACACCATTTATGGGAATGACGACGCCGACACCCTGGTGGGCGGCGTCGGCGGCGACGTGCTGTATGGCGGTGGGGGCAACGACAGCCTGGATGGCGGATCGGGGAACGACACGATCCATACCGGATCGGGATACGACACCATCGCGGGCAATGCCGGCGAGATCGACGTCGTCGATTTTTCCGAGGCGACCGTTGGTACGCTGAACGGCCTTGGCGCCACGATCGCCAACTGGGACGCGTCGGACCTCATCAGACTGCCCGACGCTGTGTTCGGCCTGGGCGCCACCGGACTGGTGGCGGGCACCAACTATTTCGAGGACACCGTCGGGGGCATCGACGGCACCCTGTACGGCGCGGGCGCATCGCTGATCGTGGTGGGCGGCGGCACCGATGCCGAAATCTGGTTCCAGAAGGCCGATACCACCTCGTACCAGATCGCCACGGTGACCGGCATGGGCGCGGTGGCCAGCAGCGAAGTGACCGCCGTGTCGGCCAGCAACTTCACCGGCTACTAGCGGCCCGCCGCTCGTCGGCCACCGCTTGTTTCAGGGCCTCGTAGCCTTGAGCGCCGCGCAGCACTTGGCCGCCGATCACGAAGCCCGGCGTGCCGCGGATGCCCAGCGCCTTGGCCAGGGCCATGTTGCTGGCGATCACGGCGTCGATGGCGGCGCCGTGGCGGTCCAGTTCGGCGACCAGGGCCGGCACGTCCAGCCCGGCCGCGGCGGCGATCGACAGCACGCGATCCTGATCCAGCGCGCCCGGCGCGGCCATCAAGGCGTTCGACAGGGCGAGATAGCGCCCCTGCGCCCGCGCGGCCAGGGCGGCGCGCGCCGCATGGATCGAGTCGGGGCCGAGGATCGGCAATTCCTTGGCGACCAGGCGCAGATTGGGGTCCTCGGCGAGCAGGCGGGCGATGTCGGGTTGAGCCTTGCGGCACCAGGCGCAGCGGTAATCGAAGAATTCGACGATGGTGACGTCGCCTTGCGGATTGCCGGCCACCGGGGATTCGGGGTCGCGCAGCAACTCGTCGGCGCGGGCGGCGATCACTTGGGCGACGTGGTCTTCGACGCCGCGCCGCTGGTGGCCCTGCCAGGCGCGCGCCGCCTCGGCCAGGATTTGCGGCCGCTCGACCAGAACCTCGCGCACGATCTGGGCGATCGCGGCGCGGTCGTGGCGCACCAGCGAGCCGATCCAGGCGCCCGAAGCGAACGACACGATCAGCGCCCCCACCACGAACATCCCTCGCCTCGCATCCATCGCCGCCTCCTGGAAATCCGCCGGCTGCATCTGGACCGCGCGGGGCGCCGCGCCAACCCTGCCTTGCGGCGGGGCAGTCTGCCTACGAAACGGGCAAACGTCGGGTCTTGGCGCGCCGCGCGGCAGGCGGCGATTGACAAGCGGCGCGGCCTGGACATCAATTCGCGGATGACATGCGCCACCAAGCCCGCCGTCGACGGCTCGGCCGAACTCGCCTTCGCGTGGCGCGACGGCGCCAGCCGGCTGGCCCATCTTTACCAGCACGATCCGTTGCGGGTGCTGTTCCCGCTACCCCCGGCCGGCGAGCCGCCCGAGGCGGCGCTGATCACCACCTCGGGCGGCTTGGTCGGCGGCGACCGCCTGACCATCGCGGTCGAGGCGCGCGACGACGCCGCCTGCACGGTGGTCGCCCAGGCGGCCGAGAAGGTCTATCGCTCGCTGGGCGCCGATGTCGCGGTGTCGGTGCGCCTGACCGCATGCCCCGGCGCCT
>JADGAL010000155.1 GCA_015232025.1 Alphaproteobacteria bacterium | reverse complement strand
CCCGCCTGATGCGCGAGGCCGAAGGCAACGTCGCCATCCGCGTCACCGAGACCGCCGACAAGGACGCCTTCGAGGTCGCCGGCCGCGGCGAATTGCAGCTTGGCGTGCTGATCGAGCAGATGCGCCGCGAGGGCTTCGAGCTGTCGATCAGCCGCCCCCGCGTGCTGTTCCGCACCGAAGACGGCCACCGCATGGAGCCGATCGAGGAAGTGGTGGTTGACGTCGACGACGAGTATTCGGGCGTCGTGGTCGAGAAGATGAGCCTGCGCAAGGCCGAGATGACCGCCATGCGCCCCTCGGGCGGCGGCAAGACCCGCATCACCTTCTTGGCCCCGTCGCGCGGCCTGATCGGCTATCACGGCGAGTTCCTGACCGACACCCGCGGCACCGGCGTGATGAACCGCCTGTTCCACGCCTACGCCCCCTACAAGGGCGCCGTCGAAGGCCGCCGCAACGGCGTGTTGATCTCGAACGGCGGCGGCGAGGCCGTGGCCTACGCCATCTTCAACCTGGAAGACCGCGGCCCGATGTTCATCGGCGCCGGCACCAAGGTCTACGAGGGCATGATCGTCGGCGAGCACAACCGCGGCAACGATCTGGAACTCAACGTCCTCAAAGGCAAGCAACTCACCAACTTCCGCGCCGCCGGCAAGGAGGAGGCCGTCCGCCTCACCCCGCCCCGCCGCATGAGCCTGGAACAGGCGCTGGCCTATATCGAAGACGACGAACTGGTCGAAGTGACCCCCAAATCGATCCGCCTGCGCAAGAAGCTGCTCGATTCGAACGAGCGCAAGAAGGCCAGCCGGACGAAGGAAGCGGTGTAAGGGTTCAAGTGGAGGCGCCGGGCGGGGTCCATTTCCGCAAGAGCGCCTCCATTTTTGTGAGGCGTTGCGCCCATTGGCCGCCGGGCGTCGCCTCGGCGTACGGGCGCATCAAGGCGATGCCCTCGCGCAATGCCCGCACGGATTCGGCGGTGGCACCCGCCTCGCGGTGGTGCAAGGCCAAAACCCATAACGTATTCGCCAAATAGGGCTCGAAGCGTGCCGCGTTCGCCGCCGCTAGACGGCGACGGATCGTTACCGCCTCCTCGATCGCCGCCAGCGCCCCCGCCCCGTCGCCTGAAGCGGATAGTTCGCGCGACAGGTTGTGCAGGCGCATCGCCAGATCTGGCTCGAAGCGCGCCGCGTCCCCCGCCATCAGACGGCGATCGATCGCCACCGCCTCCCTGATCGCCACCAGCGCGCCCACGCGGTCACCCCAGGCGGACAGTTGGTGCGACAAATTGCTCAGACTCATCGCCAGGTCCGGCTCGAAACGAGCCGCGTTGCCCGCTGCCAAACGGAAATGAATTGCCACCGCCTCCTCGATCGCGGCCAGCGCCCCCACCCCGTCGCCCGAAACGGAAAGCTCGTTCGACAAATTATTCAAGTTCGACGCCAAGTCCGGCTCGAAGCGCGCCGCGTTCTCCGCAGCCAGACGGCGGTAAATCGCCACCGCCTCCCCTATCGACGCCAGCGCCCCCGCCCGGTCGCCCGAAGCGGACAGGGTGTTCGACAGATTATTCAGGCTCCTCGCCAAGGCGGGCTCGAAGCGTGCCGCATTCCCCGCGACCAGACGGCGACAGATCGCCACCGACGCCCAGATCTCCGTCAGCGCCCCCAGCCCATCGCCCGCTTCGGCGAGGTGAACGGAGCGATTGCTCAGCAATCTTGCCCGCTCGGCGTCTTCGATTGGCTGCTTCAGCAGTTCCTCGGTGGCTGCCGCGGCGAGCTTGGCCAGTCGCCAGGGAAGCTTTGCCGAAGACAGCGTGTGCAAGACCGTGATGGGGCGTTCGGGGACGGCCTGGAGCAACCAAGTCTCAAGTCGGTGTTCCTCCGGCCCGTGGAGGGTGGCGGCATCGTGGCAGACGCGGCCCAGGCGCTTGATGCCGTCGCGATCGAGATTGGCCAGCACGGTGGCCAGCAAAGCGTTGCGGGCGCTCGCCTTGTCGAGCGCGTCGAGCACCAGTTGGGCGGCCAGCAGATCGGGGGCGGGAGCGGGGAAATGGTTGCCTTGCCACCAGACCGTGCCGCGTACGATGTCGAGCTGGTCGGGCCGTAGGCCGGTGCCGCAAGTGGGATCGGCCAGGGCTGCCAGCGCCGCGTCGTCGAGGCGGACGGACAGGGCGGCCAAGGCGGCGAGGCGGGGCAGGACCGCCTTGTCCAGGCCGGCGTTGTGGCTGGCGCTGCGCAGGCGGTCGCCCTCGCGGTCGGCCAGCGCGATGATGGATTCGCGCCCCAACGCCAGTCGGTCGGCGCCATCCAGCACCGCCTGAAGTGCCGCCGCGCTGGCGAACAGGGGTAGGGCGTGCTGTTTGTCGCGGCCGTACCACTCCAGGATCGCGGCGCGGTCGATCGGCGGGTGGGGCTTCATCAGATGGCGGGCGAGACGGTCGAAAATGCCAAAGACGAGGTCGGCGGCCTCGTCCCCGCTTAACGCGGCGAGGTCGAGATCGGCCTTGGACCACAGCGCGCGGGCGTGGGTGTCGCCGATCAGATCGGACCAGTAATCGTAAGACTCGCGACTGAGCAGAAGCAGCCGGATCGGCTTCTTGGTCGGCGATTCCAGGGCCAGCCGGATTAAGGTCGCCGTGCGTTCGCGCCGTTCCTCCGGATAGTCGAGGATCAGGAACAGGCCCTTGCCTCGGATCTCGGGCAGCCGATCCGAGTCCGCCACGGCGAAGCCGGCCGTCCAGCCGTTGGTCTTCAGGCCGCGCGCCACATGCGCGGCGAGGCGGCTTTTCCCGATCCCGCCTGGCCCGGAGAGGATTCGGAAGGCGCGCTTCTTTCCATCGCGCGCCCAGCCTTCAAGCTCGTCCATCGCCCCGTCGCGGCCAAAGAGACGAGTCGACAATTCGCTTCGCCACTCCAGCAGCGCGAAAGCGTCGTCACCCTCGGGAAGGTCTCGGAAATCGAGAAGCGGGCCGGGAGGCAAGCCGCGCTCGGCGTTTTTCCGACCTCGGATCAGATTCGTGATCGCCGTGGCGGCCGAGACGACGGCGACTGGTTCGGGCATGCCTCCTCCTCGGCTGTATACGCCTCGAAGGGTATGACGTCCGAGCGAGATGCGCAACCAACGGGCTGCCCACCGGTTGCGTGTCGACGCCTTTCGCAATTCACCCCCACTCCCCCAACAGCCCCTCCATCGCCCGCAGCCGGGGAACCAGATGGCTTTCCGGCGCCGCCTCGGCGTGGGGGCGCATGATCGCGATGGCTTCGCGCAAGGCCGCGACCGGCTGATCGGTCCCGCCCGACTCGCGCAGGCGTAGGGCCAGGGTCCACAGCACGTTGGCCAGATTGGGTTCGAACTCGTCCGGGCGCTCGGCCGCGAGGCGGCGGGTGATGGTCACCGCCTCTTCGATCACCGAAAGCGCCCGCGCGCCGTCGCCCAGGGTGGCGAGGCGGTTGGAGAGGTTGTTCATGCCCATCGCCAGATCGGGCTCGTAGGTGGCGGGGTCGGCGGCGGCGAGGCGGCGGCGGAGGGTGGTGGCCTCGTCGATGGCGGCCAGCGCGGCCGGGGCGTCGCCCGCGTCGGACAGGCGGTTCGACAGGTTGTTGAGGCTGGTCGCGAATTCCGGCTCGAATTGGGGCGCCGCGGCCGCCAGACGGCCGAAGATGCCGGCGGCGGCCTTGGCGGCGGTCAGCGCGCCGGACTCTTCGCCCAGCGCGGCCAGCAGGTTGGACAGATTGTTGAGGCCCATCGCCAGGGCGGGTTGGAAGCGCCCGTCTTGGCCCGCCAGACGGCCGAGGATCGCCACCGATTCGTCAAGCGCCGCCAGCGCGCCTTGGCCGTCGCCCAGCGCGGATCGCAACTCCGACAGGGCGTTCAGGCTGGCGGCCAGTTCGGGCTCGAACCGCGCCGGGTCTTGGGCGGCGAGATGGCGGTGGATCGCCACGGCGCCCTCGATCGCCGCCATCGCGCCGGCCGCGTCGCGTTGGTCGATGCGATCGTTGAAGTGGCCGATCAGCTGGTTGGCCCGCGCCTCGTCGTCACTCATGGTCCGCCTTCCGTTGGATGGGTCGCCGGAAGGATGGGCCAAAACCCTTTCGCGCGCCACCCCGGCCCGTGCTAGGGTGCGCGCCGCCCTGGGACAGGGAAGCCGGTAACCAAGCCGGCGCCGCCCCCGCGACTGTGACCGGCGAGGACGCGGTGATCGCCACTGGCCGAAAGGCCGGGAAGGCGCCGCGCCCCACGACCCGCGAGCCAGGAGACCTCCCCAGGCGCCGACGGCCATTCCATCCTCGGAGGGAGGATTTCGCCTTATGCTGACCCTGGTGTTGGGCGGCGCGCGCTCGGGCAAGAGCGCTTTCGCCGAATCGCTGCTGCCAAGCGGTTCCGTCTATCTGGCCACCGCCCAGGCGCTCGACGCCGAGATGGTCGAGCGCGTGCGCCTGCACCGCGCCCGCCGCGTCGGCTGGGAGACGGTCGAGGAGCCGCTTGACCTGGCCGCCGCGCTGACCCGGCTGGATGGGCGGGCGGTGCTGGTCGATTGCCTGACCCTGTGGCTTTCCAATGTGATGCTGGCCGAACGCGACGTGGAGGCCGAGATCGAGGCGCTGTGCCGCGTCCTGCCCACCCTTGCCGGCCCGGTGGCGATGGTCGCCAACGAGGTCGGTTGGGGCATCGTTCCCGACAACGCCCTGGCCCGCGCCTTTCGCGATCACGCGGGCCGGCTGAACCAGCGGATCGCCGCCTTGGCCGACCGCGTCGTGCTGGTCGTGGCCGGCCTGCCGTTGACCCTCAAGGACACCCGCCCATGATGTTGAAGTCGAAGATTCCCGCCACCATCGTCACCGGCTTCCTGGGGGCGGGCAAGACCACCCTGGTGCGCCACCTGCTGGCCAACGCCCAGGGCCGGCGCATCGCCCTGATCGTCAACGAGTTCGGCGACATCGGCGTCGATTCCGAAATCCTGGCGGGCTGCGGCGCCGCCGAGTGCGCCGAGGGCGGGGTGATCGAACTGGCCAATGGCTGCCTGTGCTGCACGGTGGCCGACGAATTCGTTCCGGCCATGGAATCACTGCTGAACCGCCCCCAGCCCCCCGACCACATCGTCATCGAGACATCCGGGCTGGCCCTGCCCAAGCCGCTGGTCAAGGCGTTCGATTGGCCGGCGATTCGCTCGCGCGTCACCGTCGACGGGGTGGTCGCGCTGGTCGACGCCTTAAGCTTGGCCGAGGGCCGCTTCGACGAGCCGCCCCCCGACGCCCCCCACGACGATCCGGTCGAAGAGGTGTTCGAAGACCAGTTGCTGTGCGCCGATCTGGTGGTTCTGAACAAGACCGATCTGGTCGCGGATATCGAGCCCTCGCTGGCCGCCCTGCGCGCCCGGTTGCGGCCCGGCGTCAAGGTGCTGCCGACCCGTCAGGCCGCCATCGACCCGGCCGTGCTGCTGGGCCTGGGCGCCGCCGTCGAGGACGATCTGGCGGCGCGGCCCGGCCATCACGACGACGCCTTGGACCACGATCACGACGACTGGGAAAGCTTCGCCGTCGCCATGCCGGCGCTGATCGACCCGGCGGTGCTGGACGCGCGGCTTGCCGCCGCCGCCCTGGCGCACGACATCCTGCGGTGCAAGGGCTTCCTCGCCGTCGAGGGCAAGGCCATGCGCCATGTGGTGCAAGCGGTCGGCGGGCGCGTCCAGCGCCACTACGACCGCCCCTGGGCGCCCGGCGAGGCGCGCGAGGGGCGGTTGGTGGTGATCGGTCTGCGCGGCCTGGACCGCGCCGCCATCACCGCGCTGCTGGCGGGCTAGGGCGTAGGCATGCATCTTCTGGCGGTCACTTCCGGAACGGTCTCGGACGGCGCCGAAGCGGTCGATCTCGGCCAGACGCCCGGCGAGTTGGTGGTGCTGACCGCCGCCGACAGCGAAATCGCCTGCCTGGCCGTCGCCGCCCGCCGCCGTCCCCAGGCTCCCACCCTGCGACTCGCCAATCTGCTGCGGCTGGGCCATCCGATGTCGGTCGATCTGCATGTCGACAAGGTGGTGCGTCACGCCAAGCTGGTGGTGGTGCGCCTGCTCGGCGGGCGCGGCTATTGGCCCTATGGAGTCGAGCAGATCGCCCAGGCCTGCCGGGCCGGCGGCATCCCGGTGGCCTTCCTGCCGGGCGACGCCACGCCCGACGCCGATCTCGAAGCCGACAGCACGTTGCCGCCCGAGGCGGCGCGCCGGCTGTGGGGCTATCTGACCCAGGGCGGGATCGACAACGCCGAGCAATTCCTGCGCTACGCCGCCGCCCTGCTGGGCGACACCGCCGAATGGCGCGAGCCGGCTCCGCTGCCGCCCGCCGGGGTGCTGGAGCGGCCATGGCGCGACGGCGCCCCGGTGGCGGCCGTGGTGTTCTATCGGGCGCTGGTCCAGTCGGGCAATCTCGAGCCGATCGAGGGCTTGTGCGACGCGCTGGCGGCGCAAGGGCTGAACCCGCTGCCGGTCCACGTCGCCAGCCTGAAGGACCCGCTGGCGGCGGCCATCCTGGGCGAGGCGCTGGACCGCCATCCGCCCGACATCGTGCTGAACTGCACCGGCTTCGCGGTGGCCTCGGCCGAGCCGCAATTCGGCGACCGGCCGGTGTTGCAAGTCGTTCTGGCGAGCGGCGACGAGGGCGCTTGGCGCGACGGCACGCGCGGGCTTGGCCCCCGCGACGTGGCGATGAACGTCGCGCTGCCCGAGGTCGATGGCCGCATCATCACCCGCGCCGTGTCGTTCAAGGCCGCTTTGGCGCGCGACTCGTTGACCCAGGCCGATGTGGTGACCCAGCGCCCGGTGCCCGATCGCTGCGCCTTCGTCGCCGAGTTGGCCGCCGCCTGGGTGCGCCTGCGCCGCGCGCCGCCCGAGACGCGGCGAATCGCCCTGGTGCTCGCCAATTATCCCAACCGCGACGGCCGGCTGGGCAACGGGGTCGGGCTGGACACGCCGGCCTCGACGGTTGGCGTGCTGGGCGCGCTGGCCGGGGCGGGGTACGACGTGGCCGGGGCGCCCGAGGACGGCGCGGCGCTGATGGCGCTGATCCAGGCCGGGCCGACCAACGATCTGGTGGCGCGGCCGGGTCGGTCGGGGGGTGAGGATTTGGCGCTGCCCGATTATCACCTGTTCTTCTCGGCCCTGCCCGACGCGGTCCAAAAGGCGGTGCGCGAGCGCTGGGGTCCGCCCGAGGCCGATCCGCATTTCCGGCCGGGCGAACTGGATTGCGGCCGTTTCGTCATCTCGGCGATCCGCTTCGGCAAGGTGGCGGTGGCGGTGCAGCCGGCGCGCGGCTACAACATCGACCCGGTGGGCAGCTTCCACGACCCGGCGCTGGTGCCGCCGCACGGCTATCTGGCCTTTTACGCCTGGCTGCGGCGCGAGTTCCATGCCGTGGTCCATATGGGCAAGCACGGCAATCTGGAATGGCTGCCGGGCAAGGGGCTGGCGCTGTCGGCCGAGTGCTTCCCCGAGGTCGCGCTGGGGCCCATGCCCCATCTGTATCCCTTCATCGTCAACGATCCCGGCGAGGGCACCCAGGCCAAGCGGCGCGCCCAGGCGGTGATCATCGACCACCTGACCCCGCCCTTGACCCGCGCCGAGACCTACGGCCCGCTGCGCGAGATCGAGCAACTGGTCGACGAATATTGGGAGGCGGCGCAACTCGACCCGCGCCGGCTGCCGGTGCTGACCCGCGAGATCGCCACCCTGGCGCGGGCCAGCGGCTTGGACATCGATTGCGGGGTGGCGCCCGAGGACGGCGAACGGGCGCTGCTCGCCAAGCTGGATTCCAAGCTGTGCGAGTTGAAGGAATTGCAGATCCGCGATGGGCTGCACGTCTTCGGCCGCTCGCCCGAGGGGCGCCAACTGGTCGATCTGCTGGTCGCGCTGACCCGCACGCCGCGCGGCGGCCGGCCCCAGGACGCGTCGCTGATCCGCGCCCTGGCCGATGATTTGAAGCTGGGCTTCGATCCGCTGGACGAGGATTTGT
>JADGAL010000154.1 GCA_015232025.1 Alphaproteobacteria bacterium | reverse complement strand
GTCCGATTAATCAGGCTGACATAGGTCTCGACACAGGTGTTCGAGCTGGGATCAACGGGCGTGGGCTGAAGGGGGACTTCATCGTAATACTTGAGGTTAGACCCGAAGAACAAGCCGACCACCGCGCGGGCGGCGTCCAGGGTCGGCAATTCAAAAAACTCCTTGGGCAAGCTGTTATGTGCGTGCCCCTCCCTCGTCATGATTTTATCATGGTACGCCCCACTATCGAACGGCATCACCCGCTTGGGCGATAGCCCCACCGGACAATCCAGAACTAGGCAGATAGGGGCAAATTGGAGCATATCCTTGTGGTTCGTATCAGCATCTTTGGGCCGATACGACGGTTTGCCATAAAACAGGTAGGCAAGTTTTTCTTTACTGTAGACAGGGCATTCCTTTGCCTCCAACTGTCCGGATGTCGCTATGAAGTACTCGAATGTTGGCGCCGAGGTTGTGTGAACCAGGGGAAGGCAGGGGTCAGCCGGGGCTTGCCCCCTCACCGCGTCAATGAACTTGCTCGGCATCCTCCACCCCTTCGCTGATGACATCCCGCGAAACCGGCAGCAGCATGGCATTTGCTCGGAAAGGGGGCAATGCCTGAAGTGACGCGACACTGGTCGGCAGTGGTGGTCGTCATTGTGTGTTGGAAAAAGGGGGTTGAAAGCATTGAAAGCCGAACGCCGCGCAATTCCCCGTGCCTTGCGCCTGCCGGCCTGCCGCTTCATCCTGGACATGGAGGAGGACGAGGACGAAATCGAGCGCAAGGTGATGATGGTCGCCAAAGGCGACGACTGCATCGGCTGCGGCGCCTGCTCGCGGGTGTGCGCCAAGAACTGCCAAAGCCACGCGGCGGCGTAGGGTCGGGTCAGCGGAAAAACGGGTCGGTCTGGTTCCACCCCAGGTCGATCGCCGCCCGAGGAAAGCATTTCAGGTGCTCGGGCTCGAACGGTAGCTGGGGCAGCCAGCGGTGAACGATCGTCGCCACCGCCTCGGCCTGGGCCAGATCGCGGGGCCGCTTGACGGGATCGCGGTCGGGGTCGTTGGTGCCCATCCACAGCTTGTAGAGCGCGTAGGCCCGAGGATCGGGGCAGGCCATGGGCACCGGCAGGCCGTCCTCGGCGATCGCCACGCCGTCGAATTTCGGTGCGTGCTGGACCCAGCGCAAATTGCCGATCATGGCGGCCTCGAGGTCTCCCGCGGCGAAGGACGAGGTCTCGTCAAGCCAGGGCGGCGTCGGGGTCGCCTTGATCAGGTCCACCGCGTAGCCGTCCCGGTTGACCGCGGTGAACGTCCCCTGCTTGACGAAGCTCCTGTCGACTTCGGCGAGCAGGTCGATCAGGCCGCCGACCGGCAGGCCCGATATCGACAGTCGCAACTTGGCGCGGGCTTCCATCATCAGGTCGAGGTCGCCGGTCGCGGTCAAATCGCGATCGAGCATCACCCCGGCCGCCGCCTCGTAGGCATGGATCGCGTGGGTTCCGGTCACGAACACGTTGCGTCCAAGCAGGCCGGCACGGTGCAGACGGCGCAGGATTTTGGCGGCGATGGTCGGAACCCGGCCAAGATAAACCGCCTTGTTCAGCCTGCCTTGCTCGGACAGGCGCCGGTTCAAGCTCTCAAGCCGCTCCTTCGCCTCGGCCTTGTTGCGCTGAAAGTCCGAGAGTATCCGTTCCGTCTCGGCGCTCCTGGGGCCGACCGAGACCATCTTCTTCACGCCGGACACGCTGTCGGGGAACATCTTGACGAGGTAGGTGTGCCCGCCGACGGTCTTCCAGGACATGCCGCCCCGATAGCTGTCGCGGCGCCGCGCCGCGTCGACCCAGGCCGCCCAAAGCTGCCTGCTGTCGATCAGCATGCGGCGCTGTTGATCGGTCATCTCCGTGACTCTGAGCATGGGGGCGCGATTTCTACCGTTTCTCCGATCCTTGATGATTTGGTAGAAATCGTTCCCAGTCAAGGTCATAGGTGCATGGCCATCAACCGCGGTCCCAATCGGACCTGCGCATCCGCTAAGTACCTTGACGAATTTCGCTAAACATGAGACATCCCTAAAGTAACGGATCTCCCTAACCTCCGTGCCTTGACGCCCGCCAGCCAGTCGCGCGGTCTCCGGGAGCGACTCCGATCTTTGCCGCGCATGCGACGCCGAGAACGAGAATGATGGCCAAGATCAAGAGCTTCCTGCCCTTCCTCGCCTGGTTTCCGTACAAGACGGACTCCCTTCGCGCCGATCTGATCGCCGGCATCACGGTGGCGCTGGTGTTGATCCCGCAGTCGATGGCCTATGCGCAATTGGCGGGGCTGCCCGCCTATTACGGGCTTTACGCGGCGTTCCTGCCGGTGGCGGTCGCGGCCTTGTTCGGGTCGTCGAAGCAGCTTTCGACCGGGCCGGTGGCGGTGGCGTCGCTGCTGACCGCCTCGGCGCTGCTGCCCTTCGCGCCGCTGGGCACGCCGGAATTCGTGGGGCTGGCCATCCTGCTGTCGCTGCTGGTCGGCGTGGTGCAGTTCTCGCTGGGCCTGTTCCGGCTGGGCGTGGTGGTGAACTTCCTGTCGCATCCGGTGATCGTGGGCTTCACCAACGCCGCCGCGATCATCATCGGCCTATCGCAGTTGTCCAAGGTGTTCGGCGTCAACATGCCGCGCAGCGAAAGCTTCGTGCAGGACATCATGGGCGTGATGCGCAACCTGCCCTTGACCCATTTTCCGACGCTGGCCTTCGGCGTGGTCGCCTTCGCCATCATGTTCCTGATGAAGAAATACCGGCCCAAGCTGCCCAACGTGCTGGTCGCGGTGGGGTTGAGCATCCTGGTGAGCTGGCTGATCGACTTCAAGGGGATGGGCGGCAGCGTGATCGGCGACATCCCCTCGGGCCTGCCGATGCCGCAGCTTCCGATGATCAATCTGGACATGACCATCAAGCTGCTGCCCAGCGCCTTCATCATTTCGCTGGTCGGCTTCATGGAGGCGATCTCGATCGCCAAGGCGATGGCCGCCAAGACCAAGGACCGCATCGACCCCAATCAGGAATTGATCGGCCAGGGCATCGCCAACGTCGTGGGCAGCCTGACCCAGGCCTATCCGGCCTCGGGCTCGTTCTCGCGCTCGGCGGTCAATCTGGGGGCGGGGGCGCGCACCGGCATGTCGTCGGTGTTCACGGCGGTGATGGTGCTGGCCACCCTGCTGTTCCTGACGCCGCTGCTGCACCACCTGCCGCAGGCGGTGCTGGCCGCCGTCATCATGATGGCGGTGGTCGGGCTGATCAATTTCAAGGCGGTGCGCCACGCGTGGCACGCCAACAAGCACGACGGCGTCGCGGCGGTGGTGACCTTCTGCGCCACGATGGCCTTCGCGCCGCATCTCGACAAGGGCATCCTGGTCGGCGCCCTGCTGGCGATCGGGCTGTTCCTGTATCGCACCATGCATCCGCGGGTCGCCCACCTGGGCCGGTTCGAGGACGGCACGTTGCGCGATCTCGCCGTGCATCCGCATCTGCCGACCGATCCGCGCATCATCGTGCTGCGCTTCGATGGCCAGCTTTATTTCGCCAACGTCTCGTTCTTCGAAGACATCCTGCTGGCCGCCGTGTCCGAGAAGCCGGACGTCCAGTTCGTCCTGGTGGTCGGGGACGGCATCAATCAACTCGACGCCTCGGGCGAGGAGGTCATCCACCACCTCGTCGAGCGGCTGCGCGAGAACGGGATCACGCTTGTGTTTTCGGGCCTGAAGCGGCAGGTTCTGCAGGTCATGCACCACACCGGACTCTTCGAGCTGATCGGCCGGACCAACCTGTTCGCCACCGAGGACATGGCGCTGGCCGACATCTATGGCCGCATGGGACCCGAGGGGGCCTTCTGCCCGCTGCTCTCGCCGCTGGAAAAGCCCCTGGCGGAGACCGATCGGTGACCGATCCCGCTTGTTCCAGGCGGGGCCGATGCCCAGCCTGACCATCCTTCTTCTCATTCCATTCGCCGGGGCGATCGTCGCCTCCCTGCCCCTGGGGCGGCGGCCGGCGGTGCCGCGCGCCATCGCGCTGATCGCCTCGGGCGCGGCGCTGTTGTTCGCCTGGAGCCTGTGGTTCCGCTTCGACGGCTCGCAAGCGGGCATGCAGTTTCTGGAAAAGACCGCTTGGCACCCGCGGCTGGGCAGCTATTACGCGGTGGGCGTCGACGGCTTCTCGTTCCCCATGGTGCTGTTGGCGACGCTGCTGAATTTCGTGGCGCTGCTCGCCTCTTACGGCATCAAGGAGAAGGTCAAAAGCTATTACGTCTCGATGCTGCTGCTCGAGTCGGCGATGCTGGGTGTATTCGTCGCCCAGGACTGGTCGTTGTTCTACGTGTTCTGGGAACTGACCCTCATACCGCTGTTCTTCCTGATCAACCGCTGGGGCGGCGAGCGGCGCGACCACGCGGCGCTCAACTTCGTGCTCTATACGATGGGCGGTTCGGTGTTCATGCTGATCAGCCTGCTGCTCGCCTTCGACGCGGCCGGCGTCCACAGCTTCGCGATGATCGAGATGTCGGCCGGACTGCGAAACCTGCCGGCCGAGGCGCAGGTGCTGATCTTCCTGGGCTTCCTGATCGGCTTCGGCGTCAAGATGCCGATCTTCCCGATCCATGGCTGGCTGCCGCTCGCCCATGTCGAGGCGCCCAGCCCGGTCAGCATCCTGCTGTCCGGCGTTCTGCTCAAAATGGGGTCCTACGGGTTGATCCGCGCGGCGGGCACCCTGCCCGGCGCGGTGATGCTGTTGCAGGACGCGCTGGCCGCCCTGGCCCTGGTCAGCATGCTGTACGGGGCGGTGCTGGCTTGGCGGCAAAGCGATCTCAAGATGATGATCGCCTATTCCTCGATCAGCCACATGGGCGTGGTGCTGCTGGGCATCGCCGCGCTGAATGTCGCCGGGCTGACCGGCGCGGTCATGCAGATGGTGGCGCATGGATTGGTGGCCGGGTCGCTGTTTCTGCTGATCGGCCTGCTTTACCAGCGCACCCACACGCGCGAGATCGGCCAGTACAGTTCGCTGGTGCGGGTGGCGCCGCGCTTCGCCTTCTTCACCTCGCTGGCCTTCGTGGCGGCGGTGGGAATGCCCGGCACGGCCGGCTTCGTGGCCGAGTTGCACGCCATCGTCGGCGGATTTCAGGCCTGGGGCTGGGTGGTCGTGCTGCTGGGGGTGGCGATGATGATCGGCGCCGCCTATTCGGTTCGCACCGTCGGCCGCCTTTTCACCGGCCCGGTGCGGCCGGGCATGGAGGGTGTCGAGGATCTGCGCCGCATGGAGATGGCGGCGGCCGGACTGCTGGCCGGCGGGGTGGTGGCGCTGGGCGTTCTGCCGGCTCCGGCGCTTGATCTGATGGCGGGTTCGGTGGCGCATCTTGGCGCCGCCTTCGCGCAGCGGCCGTGACGGGAGGGGACGCGATGACCCACGCCACCGCGCCGCGCCACGAACATCTGGTCGAACATCTGGAACATGTGCTGCCCGGCCAGGCGCCGATCCGCGACTTCGTCCACCACAACACCTTGCACGGCTTCCAACATCTGCCGTTCGCCGAGGCTTTGGCCGAGGCGCGCAAGGTCACCGGCATCTACGGCTATCTGCCGGCCGCCGAGTTCCGCGCCCTGTTCGCCGCCGGCCGGATCACCGCGGACGATCTCGACGCGGCGCTGGCCGAGACGCCCGGCCTCGACGCCGCCGAGTCCGTGGCGCCGGGCCTGACGCTGGGCGATGTTTACCGCGCCGCGCTGCTGTCCGATCCGTCGCCGATCGACGAGGCCCGTCTGGCGTGGCAGATCGATGAAATGGGGGCGCTGACCCGCTTGCGGCCGGATCTGGCGCCGGGGCGGCGGCGGCGCCTGCTCGACGCCGCCGGCCAGGACGAGGCCGAGGCGGTGGCCGATCTGTGGCGGGTGTGCCTCGACCTGCTGGGCATCGGCTCGTGGACGCCGTTCCAGCCCGAGGAGTTGCTCGACCTCTCGGCCGATCAGGCGCGCATGCTGCTGGCGGGCCTCGCCCCGGCCGAGGACGAGGTGCGCGAGGCCTTGACGCTGGGCCGCGTGCGCGCCGCCGCCGACCGCCTGCTGGACGCCATGCTGTTCGACATCGGGCCGCGCACCACCCTGCGCGGTTTCCTGCTGCGGGTCACCGGCATCGACATCCTTGACGAGATGCGGCCCACTCTGCTGCGCCATCTCGCCTCCTTCCTCGACCAGGGGCTGGCCGCCTGGCACAGTCCCGACCGCGGCGAGGGCTTTTGGGTGGCGTGGCGGCGCAGCGCCCTGGCCGATCCGGCTTGGCTGCTTGACGACATTCCCGACTGGATGGATTCGATCGCCGCCCTGCCCGACGATCCGCAGGCGGCGCTCGACGCGGCGCTGTGGCGGATCGGCTTGCCGGCGGATCGTCACGAGTCCTATCTGCGAAGCCTCGCCCTCGAACTGCCCGGCTGGTCGGGCATGGTGCTGTGGCGCCATCTGCGGCCCGGCTACAAGGGCCTCGAACCACGGCGGGTCGAGATGATCGACTGGCTGGCGGTGCGCGCCACGCTGGAAGGGCTGTACGCCCGCCGCCTGTGCCGGGCGCAGTGGCAGATCGAGGCGCGGCTGGACATCTTCCGCTGGCGCTTCCGCCACAACCGCGGCGAGTTGCTGGTCCGCGAGGCGCTGTTCAGCGGAAAGCTGCCGGAATATCTCGAGGCCAGCGCCCAGCGCCTGCTGCGCGCCAGCCCCGACTCGCCGGCCGAGGATGTCGGCTGGGATACCCTGGCCAACATGCTGTGGACGTGGCGCGTCGCCCGCCAGGGCGGGGGGCGCACCGCGGCGGGCCATGCTTGGCCGCTGTTCCGGCTGGCCCAGCATCTTGGCCTGTGCGCTCGCGAATTGCGCGAAGGCGGCGCGCCGCTCGCCGAGGCGCTGCTGGCCGGCGTGGCGCGATTGGATGACGAGACCTCGGGCCATGTGTGGCTGCAAGCCTATGAGCGGCATTACCAGCGTTGGGTGTTCGAGGCGCTGGCCGGCAATCACGGTCGCGGCCGTTGGGACCGCCGCGACCAGACTCCGGCCGGTCAGGTGATCTTCTGCATGGACGATCGCGAGGAGGCGATCCGCCGCCATTTCGAGGAACTCGATCCCGGCATGGAGACGCTGGGCGCCGCCGGCTTCTTCGGGGTGCCGATGAACTGGCTGGGGCTTGACGACACGATGGCCTCGCCGCTGTGCCCGGTGGTGGTGACGCCGTCGAACGACGTGCGCGAAGTGCCGACGCCGGGCGCCGAACCGCTGAACGAGGCGCATCGGCGACGACGCGCCCGCCGTCTCGCCTTCGGTTGGCTGCTGGCCCGCGAAAGCCATCGCGGCGTGTTCGTCCCGGCGCTGGTCGCGTTGGCTGGCGCCCCCGCCGCGCTGCTGGCCCTGTCGGCCCAGGCGGTGGCGCCGTTGCGCTTCGGCCGATTGGTCGAGGCCATCCGGCGCCGCGTCGACGGCTGGGTGCCGACCTCGGTCACCGTCAACGCGCCCGACGATGGTCGGCGGGCGACCCCGGAAAGCCCGCGATCGGGCTTCACCGACGTCGAGCAGGCCGCTCGGGTAGAGGGCTTCCTGCGCACCGTCGGCCTGACCTACGGCTTCGCGCCGCTGGTGGTGATGATGGGGCACGGCTCGTCCAGCCAAAACAACCCGCATCTCTCGGCCTATGACTGCGGCGCCTGCTCGGGCCGTCATGGCGGGCCGAACGCGCGCGTCTTCGCCACCATGGCCAACCGGCCCGAGATTCGCGCCATGCTGCGCGAGCGCGGCATCGACATCCCCGAGACCACCTGGTTCCTGGGCGCCGAGCACAATACCGGCGACGAGGACATCGTCTGGTACGATCTCGACGCGCTGCCGCCCTTCTTCGGGCGCGACTTCGAGCGGATGCGCCGCACCCTGGACGCGGCGCGCGAGCACTCGGCGCACGAGCGCGCCCGCCGCTTCGCCTCGGCGCCCCGCGCGCTTTCGCCGGCCGAGGCGTTGGCCCA
>JADGAL010000153.1 GCA_015232025.1 Alphaproteobacteria bacterium | reverse complement strand
AAGCTCGTCAAAGAGCGGGCTTCCCAAGGATACGTCTCCGTCGCCGACCTCGAGAAGGTGGCGAGCGCCCTGTCGGCCGCCACATCGACGCCGCTCGTCTCGCTATTCGAGACGTCCGAGAAATCCTGCTTCGCACAGCACGAGATGGAGATCATCAAGCGCATGCGCTCGGACGCTTTCGGGCGGCTGCTGGTGCATCGTTTCGCGCCGCTGCTCGAGGACGGCACCGTGGCGCGCTCGCTGCTGCCCAATTTCTTCAGCGCGCTGAAGATGATCCTGGGCGACGAGGAATTGCAGCGGCTCCAGGACCGGGCCGTGGCGGTGGTCGCCGACCTGAAGGCCGAGGGGTCGTTCAGTTGGGACGCCTTCTACGCCACGTCGGCGGCGTTCGACATCCTGGACGCGGCGCTGGTGCGCATCGCTCGCGCCTTCCGCCGTTTCGACATGCGGCGCGACTGGTTCATCAAGCTGATGGCCCACAACCCGTCCTCGGTCTCGCTGGGGTCGAACGCCTTCCTGCCGATCAAGCGCGAGGCGGCGGCCCCCTTCGGCGAGGCCGAGTTCTTCGCCCTGATGAAGGCCCTGTTCGCCGACGTCCGCCCCGGCAAGATCGACGCGCGCCGGCAAAAGGCGATCACCGACCTGTTCGGCGAACCCCCCGCCAAAATCTTCGCGCCACTGTTCGAGGGGCTGGCGGCGTACGGCCCGCCGGACTGACCGGGGCGGGTCACACCTCGGCCAGTTCCCCCGCCACCGTGTCGTCTTCGCCGAAGCCGCGGCCATCGTCGCGCAGCCACACATAGATCGCGGGAATGACCAAAAGCGTCAAGGCGGTCGACGAGGCCAGCCCGAACACCATGCTGATCGCCAGTCCCTGGAAGATCGGGTCGGCCAGGATGAAGGCGGCGCCGATCATCGCGGCCAAGGCGGTCAGCAGGATCGGCTTGAAGCGAATGGCGCCGGCGTCGAGCAGGGCGCGGCGCAAGGCCACGCCCTCGGCGCGGCGATGGCGGATGAAATCGACCAGCAGGATCGAGTTGCGCACGATGATGCCGGCCAGGGCGATGAAGCCGATCATCGAGGTGGCGGTGAAGGGCGCGGCGAACAGCCAGTGCCCCAGCACGATGCCGATCAGGGTCAGCGGCACCGGCACCAGGATCACCAGGGGCAGCAGGAACGAGCCGAACTGCGCCACCACCAGCAGGTAGATGCCCAGGATGGCCACGCCGAAGGCGGCGCCCATGTCGCGGAAGGTGACATAGGTGATTTCCCACTCGCCGTCCCACAGCAGGGTGGCCTTGGACTCGTCCTTGGGCTGGCCGTGATAGGCGATGTCGATCGCCGGGCCGCCCTTGATGGCGGCCAGCGCCTCCTCGACGGCGAACATGCCGTAGATCGGCGCCTCGTAGCGGCCGGCCAGTTCGGCGGTGACCATCTCGGCGAAGCGGCCGTCGCGGCGGAAGATGGGATAGCTGGCCTGCTCGAAGGCGACCTGCACCACGTCGCCCAGTTCCACCGTGCCGGCGCGCGAGGGGACCGGCGTATTGGCCAGATGCTCGCCCAGGATCATGTCGCGCTTGGGCAGGCCGACGACGATCTCGATCGGGTTGGCGCCGGCCCCGCGCTGGGAATAGCCGACCTTCACGCCGCCCATCAGCGCGGCGATGGTGTCGTAGACCGCCTCTTCCTCGACGCCGTGGAATTCCAACGCCTCCTGGTCGATCGAGACGCGCAGGCGGCGGTTGGGCGCGCCGAACGAGTCGTCGACATCGACCACGAAATCGACGGCGCGGAAGGCGTCGCGCACCTTGGCGGCGGCTTCGCGGCGGCTGTCGGCGTCGGGGCCGTAGATTTCGGCCAGCAGGGTGGCGAGCACCGGCGGGCCGGGCGGCACCTCGACCACCTTGACGCTGGTTCCCGCAGGCGCGTCCAGCCCGGCCAGCCGGCGGCGCGCGTCCAGCGCGATGGTGTGGCTGGCGCGGTCGCGCTCGTGCCGGGGCTTCAGATTGACTTGCAGATCGCCCAGTTCGGGGCGCTCGCGCATGAACGAATGGCGCACCAGCCCGTTGAAGTTGAACGGCGCGGCGGTGCCGGAATAAGCCTGGATGCCGGCCAGCTCGGGCAGGTCGGCCAAGCGGCCGGCGGCGGCGATCAGCACGCGGTCGGTGGCCTCCAAGGTCGAGCCCTCGGGCAGATCGATCACCACCTGCAGTTCCGATTTGTCGTCGAAGGGCAGCAGCTTGACGGTGACGTCCTTGGTGTAGAACAGCACGCAAACCAGCATGGTGGCCGCGCCGACCGCCAGCAGGAACACCTTCGAGCGCAGCCGCCCGGCCAGCAGGGGCCGCGCCAGACGCAGATAGAAGCGGCCCAGCCGTCCGCCCTCGGACTCGTCGTGATGATCGCCCCCGCCCGCGGCGGCGGCGTGGCGCCCGGCGATGAGGTTCAGCAGCCAGGGCGTGATGATCACCGCGACGAAGAACGAGAACACCATGGCCGACGAGGCGTTGGCCGGGATCGGGCTCATATACGGCCCCATCAGGCCGCTCACGAACATCATCGGCAGCAGCGCGGCGATGATGGTCAAGGTGGCGACGATGGTCGGATTGCCGACCTCGGCGACCGCCTCGACGGCGGCGCGCACCGACGGGCGGCCGTCCCTCATGCGCCAATGGCGCACGATGTTCTCGACCACCACGATGGCGTCGTCGACCAGGATGCCGATCGAGAAGATCAGCGCGAACAGGCTGACCCGGTTGATGGTGTAGCCCAGCAGCCACGAGGCGAACAGGGTCAGCAGGATGGTGGTGGGGATCACCACCATCACCACCAGCCCCTCGCGCCAGCCCAGCACCAGGGTGATGAGGGCCACGATCGACACGGTGGCGATGGCCAGATGGAACAGCAGCTCGTCGGCCTTCTCAAGCGCGGTCTCGCCGTAATTGCGGGTCACCGCGACGTCCAGATCGGCGGGCACCAGCCGGCCGCGCACCATCTCAAGACGTTCGAGCAGCTCCTGGGCGACCAGCACGGCGTTGGCGCCCTCGCGCTTGCCCAGCGCCAGACTGACGGCGGGCAGGCGGACCAGCCCGCCCTTGTCGTCCGGTTCCAGATGCCAGACGCGGTGATTGGGCGGCTCGCCGCCCACCACCACGTCGGCCACGTCCTTGACATAGACCGGGCGGCCGTCGCGGGTGGTCATCAGAAGCTGGCCGATGTCGGGCACGCCCAGCAGGGTCTGGCCGCCGACCACCGGATATTCGACATTGGCCTGGCGCACCGCGCCGACCATGAACGAGCGGTTGGCGTGCTCGACCTTGTCGACCAACTGGTTGAGCGTCACGCCGTACAGCGCCAGACGGCGCGGGTCGGGCAGCACCCGGATCTGGTCCTGGCGACCGCCGACCAGATAGGTCAGGCCGACATCCTCGACCTTGACCAGTTCGTGCTTCAACTCCTCGGCGATGTTCCACAGCGCGTTGTCGTCCCAGCGCGCCTCCAGGCCGGGGCGGGGCTTGAGCGTCAGCACCAGGATGGCCACGTCGTTGATGCCGCGCCCGACCACCAGCGGCTCGGGGATGCCGACCGGCAGGCGGCGGATATTGGCGCGGATTTGCTCGTGGACGCGCAGGATGGCGGCGTCCTCGCTGGTGCCGACCGCGAAGCGCGCGGTGGCGGCGACCTGATCGTCGAGTGTCTGGGAATAGACGTGTTCGACCCCGTCGATGCCCTTCAGCACGTCTTCCAGCGGCTTGGTGACCAACTCGACGGCGTCGACCGCCGAGAAGCCGTTGGCCTGCACCACCACGTCGACCATCGGCACGCTGATCTGCGGCTCCTCCTCGCGCGGCAGCACGGCCAGCGCCACCGCGCCGACCACCAGCGAGGCGATCAGCAGAAGCGGCGTCAGCGGCGAGCGGATGAAGGCGCGGGTGACGTGACCGGAAATGCCCAGGCTCATGGCCGCACCACCACGTCGCCGGGCATCAGGCCGGACAGGATTTCGACGCGGCCGTCAAACACTTGGCCGGGCTGCACCACCACCTCGCCGCCGTCCTTCAGGCGGACCATGTCGACTCCGAAGCGGCGTTGGACGAAGTCGGCCGGCAGGACGATGGTCTCGCGCTCGCCGGTCGAGACGGTGACCGCGACCCGCTCGCCGACGAAGTAATCCCCCAGGCCGTCGACCGACACGTCGGCGATCACCCGGCCGCGTTCGATGCGGGGATAGACTTGGCGGACGGTGCCCCGCCGTCCCGGCTCGGCGGCGCCGTCGCCCAGGCTGCGCGGGCCGACCAGCACCGTGTCGCCGATTTTCAGGAAGCGGGCGTGGCGCTCGGGCAGTTGCATGCGCAGGATGAAGGATTGGGTGGCGATGCTGGCGATGGTCTCGCCGGGCAGCACCACGCTGCCCTCGGTGACCTTGACCTCGAGCACCCGGCCGTCGGCGGGGGCCAGCACGGCGCCTTCGCTCATCCGCTCGACGGTGACCTGGCGATCCGAACGCATGGCGCCCAGTTGGCGCTCGGCCACTTCGAGCGCGGTGCGCAAATCGTCCAGGCGGGCCTGCGGGATGGTGCCGCTGCGGCGCAACTCGCGCCCGCGCTCCATCTCGGTGCGGGCCTGGGCGACCTGGGCCTCGAGCGAACGGATGCGCTGGTCCATCGCCGCCTGTTCGAGTTGCAGCTTGGGATCGCCGACCACGGCGATTTGCTGGCCCGCCTTGACGTGGGCGCCCTCGTCGATCGCCAGCGAGGCGACCGTGCCGCCGATGCGCGCCCGGGCCAGCGCCAGATCGACGCTTTCCACCGTGGCGAACACCGCCTTGCGGTCGGCGATGCGCTCAAGCCGCACCGCGACGGTATCCGGCTCGGCCGCCCGAGCGGGGGAGGCGAGCGATAGGATGGACAGGACGAGGACCGCTTCGATACGCATGGCTTACCCTTCGACGAGTAGACTTGACATATATATTAGCTTATCCTAATTTTCAAGCGTCACCTGAGACTGTGAAGGATCGTTCCCATGACCATCGACCGCTTCGTACTGGCCTTCGCCGGGTTCGTCGTCCTGACCGGCGTCGTTATGTCGCAGCTTCATCACGTCTACTGGCTGGGTCTGACCGCCTTCGCCGGGCTCAACATGTTCCAGGCGGCCTTCACCGGCTTTTGCCCGTTGGCCATGATTCTGAAGAAGTTCGGAATGAAACCAGGTTGCGCTTTTCCCTAAATCTGGTCTATCACCCGGTATGCGGCATCATCGGCCGGAAAACCAGGCGTTCGGGACACATCCCCCACCCCCCGTGCCCAACGCCTTCCGGTCGCCGCGATGACGCTAGGCCCCCCTCCCCACCCCCCTGGAGAGGGGGGTTCGTCACTCGAATTCGCGGTGTCCCTCGCGAAGTCCGGCGGGGTCTTCGTGGATGATCACTTCGGCATGGGGGAATGCCTCGCGGATATCGCGCTCGACCTCGTCGGAGATGTCATGGGCGTCGCGTAGACTGATCTCGGCGTCAAGCTCCAGGTGAAGCTGGATGAAGCGCTGCTGACCGGACGAGCGGGTGCGCAGATCGTGTATCGACCGCACCTTGGGATGGGCGAGGCACACCGCCTCGATGCGCTTGCGGTCCTCGTCGGAAAATTCCCGGTCCATCAAAAGGTTGAGTGAATCCTGGGCGATCGCCCAGGCGTTCCACACCAGATAGGCGGCGATGGCGACCGCGAAGATCGGGTCGGCGAAGTGCCAGCCCAGGGTCATCGCCAGCCCCAGCGAGACGATCACCGACAGGTTGATCAGCACGTCGCCGGCGTAATGCAGCGAGTCGGCGCCGATCGCCACCGAATCGGTGCGCGCCACCACCTGCCGCTGAAAGCGCACCAGCAGCATGGTGAGGATGATCGAGACGATCATCACGCCGATGCCCAGCCAGCCACGCTCGATCGGTTCGGGATGGGCGATGCGCTGCGTGGCCTCGATCACCAGGAACAGCCCCGATCCGGCGATGAACGCCGCTTGACCCAGCCCGGCCAGGGGTTCGGCCTTGCCGTGGCCGAAGCGGTGCTCGCGGTCGGCCGGCTGCAAGGCGTGCCGCACGGCCAGCAGGTTGACCACGCTGGCGGCGGCGTCCAGCACCGAATCGATCAGGGTCGACAGCACCGCCATCGAGCCGGTGGCGCCCCAGGCGACCAGCTTGATGACGATCAGGAAGCTGGCGGTGGCCACCGACGCCCAGGTCGCCACCCGCATCAGGCGGGCGGATTCGGATTCCGGCGTGGCGGTCATGGGAACAGATGCTCGGTCGCCCAGCCCTCGCCGTCGCGGTGATAGACCGTGCGGTCGTGCAGGCGGAAGGGGCGGTCCTGCCAGAACTCGATCAGATGGGGCGCGACGCGGAAGCCCGACCAGTGCGGCGGGCGCGGCACCGGCGAGATGCCGAACCGGGCCGCGCATTCGCCGATCCGGCGCTCCAGCTCGAAGCGACCGACCAGCGGGCGCGACTGCGCCGAGGCCCAGGCGCCGATCTGGCTGGCGCGCGGCCGGCTGGCGAAATAGGCGTCGGCCTCTTCGTCGTCCACCCGCTCGACCGTGCCTTCGACGCGCACTTGGCGGCGCAAGGACTTCCAGTGGAACAGCAGCGCGGCATGGGGGTTGGCCATCAGGTCCAGGCTCTTGCGGCTTTCCAGGTTGGTGTAGAAGGCGAAGCCCCGCGGGTCGACGCCCTTCAGCAAGACCATGCGCGACGAGGGCCGGCCATCGGGCGTGGCGGTCGCCAGACTCATGGCGTTGGGGTCGTTGGTCTCGCTTTTCTCGGCCTCGGCCAACCAGGCCTGGAACAAAGCGATGGGCTCCTGCCCGACGTTCGGCATCCCGATGTCCCTTGGTGAAGCGCGGCGCGAGTCGATAGAATGCACGCCACTCGGGGCTCCGTCCAGCCGCAATACCAGCCCCATCCAACACGGGTCGGAGCAAGATGATCGCAATTTACAACAAAATCGCCATTCTCGCCGTCGCCGCCTCGCTGACCTTGGGCGGCTGCGCCGGCCGGGGAGAGAAGGAAACCGCCGGCAGCCTGCTCGGCGGCGTCGGTGGCGCGGTGGCGGGCGCCCAGTTCGGCAAGGGCACCGGCCAACTGGCGGCCACGGCGGCGGGCGCGCTGCTCGGCGCCTTCATCGGCAGCGAGGTGGGGTCGTCGCTCGACCGCGCCGACCAGTTGCACGCCGCGCGCGCCAGCCAGACGGCCTTCGAACGGGCGCCAATCGGCCAGGCCATTCCCTGGCACAACCCGGACAGCGGCCACTCCGGCAGCATCACCCCGACCCGCACCTTCGAGCGGGCGCCGGGCGACTACTGCCGCGAATACCGCCAGACGGTACGGATCGGCCGCAAAACCGAGGAAGCCTACGGCACCGCCTGCCGCGAACCGGATGGAAGCTGGCGCATCGTCAATTGACGCCCGTGTCCCCGATGATCTCGTCGATGATCTCGGGGTGCGTCCTGATGACGTGTAGCAGCATCCGGGTTTGGTGGTCCTGCGGATTGCGGCTTTGCTCCCAATTCCGCAGGGTGCCAAGTTCGAAGCCGTAGCGGATGGAAAACTCCCGCTGCGTCAGACCCTGTCGCGTCCGAAGGGCCGCGACATCGACGGGCATCGGCTCCGAGGGGCGCGCGCCACGAACGCCAAGCTCGGCCAGAGCCGCGAGGACCTCCTGGGCACTGACCACGTTGGTCAATTCGACAGGCACGATCTCGCCGTTCGCGAGGCGGTTCACAATGTCGTGCGCCTTGCGCAGGCTGGCGCCGTTCGTCACCAGCAGCCGCACCAACTCGACGGGACGAGGAAGGCCCTCATCGCCCTTGATCCTCAACACCAGGCCGACCGGAGAACCGCATTCGTTTCGGGGTATGTCCTGGACGGACACCCGTCGTTCGAGTGCCTCCCTCAATGACAAGCGTTTTGACATCATTGTCCTCCATCACCCTCACTGGCCCCTTTGACCAAACGGGCGCTAAGCCAGATGAGGGAAACACCAAGGTCAGTGCGCCGGGAGACCGGCGTGGAGCAGCGGGTGAAAGTCCCGTGC
>JADGAL010000152.1 GCA_015232025.1 Alphaproteobacteria bacterium | reverse complement strand
GATCTCGCCCCCGGCCGTGTGGCCTTCCGCACAGGACAACGGCGTCGGCACCCCGGATGGATGATCCGTTTCCTGGAACACCGGATCGGCGACCGCCGCATCCTCCGCCTGATCCTCAAATGGCTGAAAGCGGGGGTGATGGAGGACGGCAAGCGGGTCCCGGCGACGAAGGGCACCCCGCAAGGGGCGGTCATCTCGCCGCTGCTGGCCAACGTCTATCTCCACTACGTGTTCGACCTGTGGGCGCATCAATGGCGAAACCGCCATGCCCATGGCGACGTGGCGATCATCCGCTACGCGGACGACACCGTTGTCGCCTTCGAACACCGCGCCGACGCCGAAAGGTTTCTGGCGGACCTCGACGAGCGCATGGCGGAGTTCGCCCTGACGCTCCATCCGGACAAGACCCGCCTGACCGAATTCGGCCGCCGCGCGGCGGCGGACCGGACGGCGCGCGGGCTCGGCAAGCCGGAAACCTTCGATTTCCTGGGATTCACCCATATCTGCGGAAAAAGCCGCAAGAGCGGCGGTTTCCAGCTTCGCCGCAAGTCGCGACGGAAGCGGATGCGGGCGAAACTCGCGGAGATCAAGGAGGAGCTGCGACGACGACGGCACGTCGCCGTCGCCGAGCAGGGCAAGTGGCTCGGGCAGGTGGTGAGGGGGTTCTTCGCGTACCACGCGGTGCCCCTCAATTATGCCAGCCTATCGGCCTTCCGCCATCATGTGATCGATCGCTGGCGGCGCAGCCTCAAGCGGCGCAGCCAGAAGGATCGCACGACGTGGAAGAGGATCGCCCGCCTCGCGGACAGATACCTCCCGCGTGCGCGAATCACCCATCCCTGGCCGAACCAGCGCTTCCTCGCCAAACACCCGAGGTGGGAGCCGTATGCCCGAATTGGGCCCGTACGGTTCTGTGCGGGGGGTGGGCAGTAATGCTCATTTCTACCGCGATCCAAGGACACCAAGCGGGCGGCGAATTGCCCGTACAGCCCCGGTCCCTTGGTGACTCTTGGTGTCCTTGGTGTCTTGGTGGTGAACTTTTTTTCCACCGCCGATGGGTCAGTTCATTGGCTCGCCCTTATAATACGCCATTCAGGCCCCCCCGCACCGTCTCCAACACGAACACCCGGATCGCGCTGGACAAATTGCCCTCCCTCCCGGCGTCGATCTCGGCGATCAGGTCGTTGAGCGACAGGCCGCGCCGGGTGGCGATGTCCTTCAGGGCGTCCCAGAACGGCGCCTCGATCGAGACGCTGGTGGCGTGGCCGGCGATCAGCACCGATCGTTTGCGGATCATCCGACCATCGCCTCGGGGCGGACCCAGCGGTCGAAGTCGTCGGCCGAGACGAGGCCGCTGGACAGGGCGGCGTCGCGCAGGGACAGGCGCTCGGCGTGGGCCTTCTTGGCGATCTGGGCGGCGCGGTCATAGCCGATATGCGGGGCCAGCGCGGTGACCAGCATCAGCGAGCGGTCGCGCAGTTCGGCGATGCGCGCCTCGTCGGCTGTCATCCCGGCGACGCAGTTGCGGGTGAAGCCGCGCGCCGCGTCGGCCAGCAGGCGGATCGAGTTCAGCACGCCGAAGGCGATCAGCGGCTTGTAGGCGTTGAGTTGCAGATGGCCGCCGGCGCCGCCGATCGTCACCGCGACGTGGTTGCCCATCACCTGGGCGCAGACCATGGTCATCGCCTCGGCCTGGGTGGGGTTGACCTTGCCCGGCATGATCGACGAGCCGGGCTCGTTCTCGGGCAGCCGCAACTCGCCCAGCCCGCAGCGCGGCCCCGAGCCGAGCAGGCGCAGATCGTTGGCGATCTTGGTCAGCGACACCGCGATGGTGTTGAGCACGCCCGACAGCTCGACCAGCGCGTCATGGGCGGCGATGCCCTCGAACTTGTTCTCGGCGGCGAGGAAGGGCAGGCCGGACAGTTGCGCCATCACCTCGCAAAACCGCCGATCGAATCCCTTCGCGGCGTTGAGGCCGGTGCCCACGGCGGTGCCCCCCTGGGGCAGGCGGAAGACGCGCGGCAGGCAGTCGCGCAGGCGGTCCATCGCCAGCATGACCTGCGCCGCCCAGGCCGAGGCCTCTTGGCCCAGGGTCAGCGGGGTGGCGTCTTGCAGATGGGTGCGGCCGATCTTGACCAGCCCGGCCCAAAGCCCGGCCTTGGCGGCCAATTCGCGGTGCAGTTCGAACAAGGCGGGCATCAGGGCCGTCTCGACCTGCTCGGCGGCGGCCACCATCATCGCGGTGGGGAAGCTGTCGTTGGACGACTGCCCCATATTGACATGGTCGTTGGGATGGACCGGCGCCTTGTCGCCGCGCCGGCCGCCCAGAATCTCGCTGGCCCGGTTGGCGATCACCTCGTTGGCGTTCATGTTGGTCTGGGTGCCCGAGCCGGTCTGCCAGACCACCAGCGGGAAGTGGTCGGCCAGCCGGCCCGAGATCACCTCGTCGGCGGCCTGGGCGATGGCGTCGGCCAAGCGGGGATCGAGCGCCCCCAGGTCGCGATTGGCCAAGGCCGCCGCCTTCTTGACCATCCCCAAGGCGCGGATCAAGGGCTTGGGCATGCGGTCGTCGCCGATGCGGAAATTCTCGACGCTGCGCTGGGTTTGGGCGCCCCACAGCTTGTCGGCGGGAACCCGAACCTCGCCCATGGTGTCGCTTTCGACCCGCCACTCGTCGCTCATCGCCGCCTCCGTCGTCCGACGTCCGTGGGAAGCCATGTCGTCATTTCTTGCGACGCTTGCCAGGGGGGGCGCGCAAGGCCGCCTCGTGCGCCTTGCGCGCCCAGGCGCATAGGTGGTCCTGGTCCTCCAGCACCTCGGCCGGCACCCGCCAATAGGGCAAGGCGGCGGGGCCGGGCTTGAAGGCCTCGCAGCCGGCCGCCTCGTAGTCGGGGCGGTTCAAGGCGTCGGCCTTGAAGTAAAGCGTGTCCCAGGCGATCAGCCCGAACATCGGCCCGTCGAGGTAAAGGCCGAAGCCGCCGAACATCGCGCGCGCCCTGACCGGCCCCAGCGGGGCCAGCAGGTCGGCGATGTGGGCGACCAGGTCCCGGCTCACCGGACGGCGGCTTTGGCGGCGCGCTTGCCGGCTTCCCACGACGCCTTGGCCCAGGCGCGCAACGTCTCGTCGTCGTCCTGCACGGGCGCGGGCACCGCGCGCCAGGCGATGTCGCCGGGCACATGGCCGGCCGGGAAGAAGCCGTCGTCGTCCGATTCGTGGGCCTCGTACTCGCCGCGGTTCTGGTCGTCGGTGCGGAAATAGAGTTTGCCGTCCGAGATCATTCCAAACAGCGTGCCCTGCAACAGCAGGCCGGCCGCGCCCAGGGACTCCTTGGTCTCCACCCGGCCCAGCAGGGCGGACAGCCGCTCGACGGCGGCATCGACGGCGCGAAGATGGTCGGACATGCGAGAACACTCCCCAAATGGAACAGGCCGGCATGATCGCCGGTTCGCGGCGTTTCGGCAAGGCGGGCCGTTTCGTCATGACTCAATCGTCATGCATGCATTGCGGCGGAGTCAATATACCAATGCTTTTCTTTTGCCCGCGCGCCTGCCATAATCCGCCGCAAAAGAACAAGGTCTCCCTCAGGGAAGAACGTCGACATGAAGATCGGAACGCGTATCCGCATCATCGCGGCGGTGATGGCGGCCGGAGTGGTCGCCTTGTCCGCGATCGCCTTGAACGCCTCGTATGACGACCTGATGACGGCGCGCAAGATCAAGACGCGCCAGCTTGTCGAGGCCGCGTTCGGCGTGATCGCGCATCACGAACACATGGCGCGCGCCGGCATGATGTCCGAAGACGAGGCCAAGCGCGCCGCCCTGGCCGCGCTTTCGACGCTGCGCTACGCGGGCGAGGAATATTTCTGGGTCAACGACATGCATCCGCGCGTGCTGATGCATCCGATCAAGCCGGCGCTCGACGGCAAGGACGTCACCGACCTGAAGGACCCCGCCGGCAAGGCGCTGTTCGTGGCGTTCGCCGACACGGTGCGCGCCCATGGCGAGGGCTTCGTCGATTATCTGTGGCCCAAGCCGGGGCACGACCAGCCGGTGGCCAAGATCTCGTACGTCAAGGGCTTCGCGGCCTGGGGCTGGATCATCGGCTCGGGCATCTACATCGACGACGTGATGAGCGACTTTCGCGAAAAGGCCACCGCGCTGGGCGCCGCGACCCTGGCCCTGCTGGCGATCGGGCTGGGCCTGTCGTTCATCGTCGGGCGCAGCATCACCCAGCCCTTGGGCGAAATCCGCGAATCGATGGAGAAGCTGACCGGCGGCGACCATTCGGTGGCGGTGCCCTGCACCCGGCGCGTCGACGAATTGGGCCAGGTCGCCCGCTCGATCGAATTGTTCAAGCAAAACCTGAACGACATGGACCGCCTGCGCGACCGGCAGCGCGCCCACGAGGCCGCCGCCGAGACCGAGAAGCAGCGCGTCGTCCTGGCCGTCATCCAGGACTTCCAAACCCGCCTGAGCGCCCTGGCCGCCGAGGTCGAGGCCGCCGCGCGCGAAATGCACGCGATGGCCGAAGAGGCCGGACGCAGCGCCGAGGACGCCAACGGCCGCACCCGCGCGGTGGCCGGCGAGGCCGAGACCGCGTCGACCAGCGTCGGCCTCGTCGCCGATGGCGCGCGGTCGCTGGTGGACTCGATCGGACGCATCCGCGCCGACGTCGCCCAATCCTCGCGCATGGCCCGCCACGCGGTCGAGATCGCCGCGCAGACCGATCGTCAGGTGGGCCTGCTGGCCGAAGCCGCCGGCCGCATCGGCGAGGTGGTCGGACTCATCAACGACATCGCCAGCCAAACCAACCTGCTGGCCCTGAACGCCACGATCGAGGCGGCGCGGGCCGGCGCCGCCGGCAAGGGCTTCGCGGTGGTCGCCAACGAGGTCAAAAGTCTGGCCAACCAGACCGCCCGCGCCACCGAGGAGATCACCGCCCAGATCGGCGGCATCCAGGAGGCGACCGCCGCCGCCGTCGCCTCGATCCGCCAGATCGGCAAGGCGATCGACGAGATCGACGGCCAGTCGGGCACGGTGGCCCATGCGGTGGAGAGTCAGGAATCGGTGACCCATGAAATCTCGTCCAGCGCCAGCCGAGCCGCCGACAGCACCGGCCAAGTCTCGCGCCACGCCGCCACCGTGATGGCCGCGACCAGCGAAGCCGGCCGCTTGGCGAAGGCCCTGCTCGGCTTGGCCGACGGCACCGCCAACAAGGTGCAAGGCCTGGTCGTCGAAGCCGAACGCTTCCGCGAACGGACGATGGCGGATTTGAAGCGGGCGTGAACCGGCCCGCTAATGCAACTCGGCGCGCACCTGTTGGCGCAGCAGGTCGATCGGCTGGAACTTGCCGTCGCGTTCGAAGTGCCAGAAGGTCCAGCCGTTGCAGGCGGGCGCGCCTTGGACGGCGGCGCCGACTTGGTGGATCGAGCCGCGGTGCTCGGTCGAGATCAGCGTGCCATCGGCCCGCACCTTGGCGCTGAAGCGGCGGCGTTCGCCGTCCCACAGCATCTCGCCGGGCGCCAGCAGGCCGCGTTCCAGCACGGTGCCGAAGGGGATGCGCGGCTCGGCGCGGCGGGTGGGGGTTTCCAGCGCCGACAGGTCGTCGCCTTCCCGCAGCTTGGCGATGCGCTCGCGGGCGGCGGCGGCGTAGTCGGGATCGCGCTCGATGCCGATCCATTTGCGGCCCAGCTTCTTGGCCACCGCGCCGGTCGTGCCGGTGCCGAAGAAGGGGTCCAGCACCACGTCGCCCGGCCGGGTCGAGGCCAGGATGACGCGGTACAGCAGCGCCTCGGGCTTTTGGGTGGGGTGGACCTTGCGGCCCTCCTCCTTCAGGCGCTCAGGCCCCGAGCACAGCGGCAGCAGCCAGTCGCTGCGCATCTGCAAGCCCTCGTTCAGCGCCTTCATCGCGTCATATTGGAAGGTGTAGCGGGCGTCGGCCGACTTGGCGCACCACAGCATCGTCTCGTGCGCGTTGGTGAAGCGCGTGCCGCGGAAATTGGGCATCGGGTTGTTCTTGCGCCACACCACGTCGTTCAGGATCCACCAGCCCTGGTCCTGAAGCGTCGCGCCGACGCGGAAGATGTTGTGATAGCTGCCGATCACCCACAGCGCGCCGTCGTCCTTCAGGACGCGCCGCGCGGCGGCCAGCCAATCGCGGGTGAAGCCGTCATAGGCCGCGAAGTCGGTGAAGCGGTCCCACTCGTCGTCGACCCCGTCGACGCGCGAATTGTTCGGACGCAGCAACTCGCCGCCAAGCTGCAAGTTGTAGGGCGGGTCGGCGAACACCAGGTCGACGGATTTCTCCGGCAAGGCGTTCATGCGGGCGACGCAGTCGCCTTCAAGGATCGTATTTATTGGGAACGACATCGCCGCACTTTGAGTCAGCCGCGACTCGCCGTCAAGAGGACTTGATGTCGAAAGCCAATTGAACCGGCGCGAATGACCGCCGGTGATGCGGCGAAGGCCCCAAGGCGTCCAGGGCGCGCATGTGCTCCCGCGTGCCATAGCCGGCGTTGCGCTCCCAGCCATAGCCGGGAAACTGTTGGGCCAGCGCCACCATCAGGCGGTCGCGGGTGACCTTGGCGATCACCGAGGCGGCGGCCACCGACAGGCTCAACCCGTCGCCGCCCACCAGGCAATGCGTGGGGCAGGGCAGCGGCGGCTTCTGGTTGCCGTCGACCAGGGCGCGGTCGATCGGCATCCCCAGCGCCGCCACGGCGCGGCCCATCGCCAGGAAGGTGGCGCGCAGGATGTTGACGCGGTCGATCTCCTCGACCTCGGCCCGTCCGATCCCCACGCACAGGGCGGCGTCCCGGACCAGCGGGAACATCTCTTCCCTTTTCTTGGCCGACAGCCGTTTCGAATCGTTCAGTTCGGCGAACAGCCGCGCCGGCAGGCGGGTCTGGTCGAACACCACGGCGGCGGCCACCACCGGCCCGGCCAGCGGGCCGCGCCCGGCCTCGTCAAGGCCGGCCACCACTCCTCCCAACGCGATCTCGTGGCTGAAGTCCGGCATGTCCCGTTCATGCCCGCTTCCCGACCGCGATGCAAGCGTGACCTATGCTGCAATGCAGCAGAAGTAACGAACCGTAAATATTCATCACAATGGTAATACAGGAAGTGGGGATTTCCGCGGACTCTTTATGCCGTCAGTCGAATGGCGGTGGAGTCTTCCAGCATGATACCAATATCCAGCGGGATGGGCAGGAAACGCGAAGCTCATGGCGAAAGACGACATGCTCGAATCGAAACTCTCCACATGGCTGATGTTGGGCGGCCTGGGCGCGATCGGATCGGCGGCAGTAATCGCGACCGCGTGCTCACTGGCCGCCCTGCCGCTGGTCCTGCTCGGCTTGGCGGGAGTGGCGTTCGCCCATCGGCGGCGGGAGCGCGATTTGGCCGAAATGCGGGAAAGACTGTCGGCGGCGCTGGCCGAGGTCGCCCAGGCCCGCGCCGCCCGCACCCGGTTCCTGTCGGCGGCCGGGCACGATCTGCGCCAGCCCCTGCACGCGCTGGGCCTTTTGATGGCGGTGATGCGGCGTCGAAACCGCAGCGCCCAGGCGCGCGAACTTGTGGCGCGCATGGAGGATTCGCTGCATGCCGCCGAGGGCCTGCTGGAATCGCTGCTCGACGTGTCGCGTCTCGAGGCCGGGCTGGTGCATCCCGACCCGGCGCCGATGGCGCTGGACGCCGTGATGGCGCGGGTCGCCGAGCGGCTGGGCGACGAGGCGGCGGCCAAGGGCCTGCGCCTGACCGTACGGCGGCAAGGCCTGACGGGGATCAGCGACGCCGCGCTGTTCGAACGCATCCTGACGGCGCTGGTCTCGAACGCCATCCGCTTCACCGAAACGGGGGGTGTGCTGGTCGGTTGCCGCGGGCGCGGCGCGACCTTGCGCGTCGAGGTGTGGGACACCGGCATCGGCATCCCCGACGAACACCTGCCGCACGTCTTCGAGGAGTTCTACCAAGCCGCCAATCAGGCGCGCGACCGCCGCCACGGGCTGGGGCTGGGGCTGTCGGTGGCGGCGCGGCTCGCCGATCTGCTCGGCCATCGCCTGGATGCGCGCTCGGTCCCCGGCAAGGGCAGCGTGTTCGCCCTGGAAATCCCGGCGGCGCC
>JADGAL010000151.1 GCA_015232025.1 Alphaproteobacteria bacterium | reverse complement strand
AAGGATGCGATGTCGCCGTCGAGACGGCCTATTTCCTTCACGAAGCGCGACGAGATGAACTGGCAGCGCTCGGAAGCCATCAAAAACACCGTCTCGATCTTGGGATCGACGCGGGCGTTCATGCCGGCCATCTGGAATTCGAATTCGAAATCGGACACCGCGCGCAAACCGCGGATGACCACGGTGGCGCCGACCTGCCGCGCGAAATGCATCAGCAGATTGCCAAACGGCATCACCTCGATGCGGGTGCCGTTGGTGTTAAGCGCGGCCGATTCCTCGACGGTCATTTGAACCCGCTCTTCAAGCGTGAACATGGGCCCCTTCCCGGCATTGGCCGCGACGCCGATGATCAGGCGGTCGACCAAGCGGGTGGCGCGGGTGATGATGTCGAGATGGCCATTGGTGATCGGATCGAAAGTGCCGGGATAGACGCCGACGCGCTCAACCATCGCTGCCTCCTTCGCTGGCAGTGCTGTCGTTGTCGGCCTCCTCGGACTCCTCGGATTCGTCGCCATTGCCGATATCGGGAAGCCGGGTGGCGGAGACCACCTGCTCACCGTCGGCGGTACGAAGCAGCATGACACCTTGCGTGCGCCGTCCGGCGATTCTCACGTCGTGAACCGGCGTGCGGATCAGCTTTCCGCCGTCGGTGACCAAGATCATCTGGTCGGCATGGTCGATCGGGAACGACGCCACCACCGCCGTGCCGTTACGCTCGGTCAGGTCGATGTTGCCGATGCCCGAGCCGCCGCGCCCGGTGATCCGGTATTCATAGGCCGAGGTGCGCTTGCCGTAACCGCGATCGGTCAGCGTCAGCACGAATTCCTCGACCGCCTTCATGCGTTCGAATTCCTCTTCGGGGATCTCGGGCGCCGCCGCCTCGGCCGAGCCCTCGATCTCGACCGGCTCGCCCGCCGCCCTGCGGCGTTGGGCCGCGAGCTTCAGATAGTCGTCGCGCCGTTCCATGTCGATCTCGACATGACGCAGCATCGACATGCTGATCACCGAATCGCCCTCGTCGAGCCGAATTCCCCGCACCCCCGTCGAGGTGCGGCCGGCGAAGACGCGCACGTCGGGAACCGGGAAGCGGATGCACTTGCCTTTACGGGTGGCCAGCAGGACGTCCATCTCCTCGGTGCAGGTGGCGACGCCGATCAGGCGGTCGCCCTCGTCCAGCTTCATGGCGATCTTGCCGTTGGTCATCACATTGGTGAAGTCCGACAGCAGGTTGCGCCGCACCCCGCCCGAGGCGGTGGCGAACATGACGTGCAGTTCGCTCCACGCCGCCTCGTCCTCGGGCAGCGGCATAAGCGTCGAGATGGTGGCGCCGTCCAGTGGCAGCAGATTGACCAAAGCCTTGCCGCGCGCCTGCGGCGTGCCCAATGGCAGGCGATAGACCTTCATCTTGTAGACGATGCCGGTCGAGGTGAAGAACAGCACCGGCGTATGCGTCGAGGCGACGAACAGCGTGGTGACGAAATCCTCGTCCCGCATCGCCATGCCCGAGCGGCCCTTGCCGCCGCGCCGCTGGGCGCGATAGGCCGACAGCGGCACCCGCTTGATGTAGCCGGTGTTGGTGACCGTGACGACCATGTCCTCGCGCTGGATCAGGTCTTCGATGTCGGCTTCGAATTCCGACTCCTCGATGGCCGTGCGCCGCGGGGTGGCGTAGGCCTCCTTCATCTCGACCAGTTCCTGGCGCAGGATCTCGTACAGCCGCTCGCGCGACGACAGGATGTGCAGGAACTCCTTGATCTGCTCGCCGATCTCGGTCAACTCGCCCGCGATCTTCTCGCGCTCGAGTCCGGTCAGGCGGTGCAGGCGCAGGTCCAGGATGGCCTTGGCCTGGGCCTCGGACAGGCTGTAGCGGCCATCGACCACGGCGCGGCCCGGCTCGTCGATCAGGCGGATCAGCGGCTCGACGTCGTAGGCCGGCCATGCGCGGGCCATCAAGCCCTCGCGCGCCGTGGCCGGATCGGGAGCGGCGCGGATCAGCGCGATGACCTCGTCGATATTGGCCACCGCGATGGCCAGACCGACCAAGACGTGGGCGCGGTCGCGCGCCTTGCCCAGCTCGAAGATGGTGCGCCGGGTGATGACCTCCTCGCGATAGGCGACGAAGGCGACCAGGATGTCCTTCAGCACCATCAGGACGGGGCGACCGCCGTTCAGCGCCAGCATGTTGACGCCGAAGCTGGATTGCAGCGGGGTGAAGCGGTAAAGCTGGTTCAGCACCACCTCGGCCACCGCGTCGCGCTTCAGTTCGACCACCACGCGCACGCCGTCGCGGTCGGACTCGTCGCGCAGGTCGGAAATGCCCTCGACCCGCTTTTCGCGCACCAGATCGGCGATCAGCTCGACCATCCGGGCCTTGTTGACCTGATAAGGCATCTCGGTGACGACGATCGCCTCGCGGTCCTTGCGGATGTCCTCGATATGGCAACGGCCGCGCAGGATCACCGATCCGCGCCCGGTGTGATAGGCGGCGCGGCTGCCGGTGCGCCCCAGGATGATGCCGCCCGTGGGGAAGTCGGGCGCCGGGACGATCTCCATCAACTCTTCGACGGTGATCGCCGGATTGTCGATATAGGCGCAGCAGGCGTCGATCACCTCGCCCAGATTGTGCGGCGGGATGTTGGTGGCCATGCCGACCGCGATGCCACCCGCGCCGTTGACCAGCAGATTGGGGAAGCGGGCCGGCAGCACCACCGGCTCGCGCGTCGTGTCGTCGTAGTTCGATTGGAAATCGACGGTGTCCTTGTCGATGTCGTCGAGCAGGCTGTGCGCCGGGCGGGCCAGACGGGCCTCGGTGTAGCGCATCGCCGCCGGCGGGTCGCCGTCCATCGATCCGAAATTGCCCTGCCCGTCGATCAACGGCAGGCGCATCGAGAAGTCCTGCGCCATGCGCACCATGGCGTCGTAGATCGCCGCGTCGCCATGCGGGTGATACTTGCCCATGACGTCGCCGACGATGCGCGCCGATTTGCGGAAGGCGCGGTTCCAGTCGTAACCGTTCTCCTTCATCGAGAACAGGATGCGGCGATGAACCGGCTTCAGCCCGTCGCGCACGTCGGGCAGGGCGCGCGACACGATCACGCTCATCGCGTAATCGAGATAGGAACGCTTCATCTCCTCCTCGATCGTCACTTGCGTGATGTCGAAGCCGGACGGGGTCGGAGGTGGTGTGGTCAAATCGATGAGCCTCGGAGTGAGGACGGGGATGCGCCCCGCAGAATGCTGGCGAAAGCTAACAGATAGCGCGCCTGCGAACAACCGCGCGTCATGCCGAGCCGGCAGGTTGCCCGTGAGGGCGCCGCAAGATGGTGTTAACCACTTTGGCGGACTTCATTCCAAGCGGTCAAGACGCGATCCTCCAATGCGTCCACCCCTGCCCGGATTGCCCGCCAATGAATCTTCTGGTCCGCCTCGTCCTGCTGGTCTGCCTGGCCGTCCTACCGGCCATCGGCGTCCATTTCCACACGCAGGTGCGATTGCGCGAGGCCGGCGAGCAGGCCGTGCGCGAGGAGGCGCGCCGCATTCTCCACCTGGTCCAGGCCGAGCAGGCCCGCATTTTCGAAGGTATTCGCCAAGTTCTGCTGACGGTGCGCGAAACCCAGGTGCTGATGTCCGGAGAGGCGGCGCCCTGCCAAGCGTTCCTCGAACGGATCGGCACCCATCTGCCGGCCGGACAGGAGATTCACGTCACCGATCCCGAGCGGCGGGTCCTCTGTTCCAGCAATCGCGGGGCGGTCGGCATTTGGGTGGGCGACCGCGAACATATCCGACAAGCGCTCGCCACCGGCAAATTCGTGATCGGCAGCCGCATCAATTCGAGAATGAACGGGAAGCCGGCCGTGCCGTTCGCCATTGGCTATCGGCGGGGCGACGGCCGTCAAGGCGTGGTGACCATGTCGGTGGGGCTCGACTGGCTTCATGCGAGCATGGCTGGCAAGCCGCTGCCGCCCAACACCTCGATCATCCTGGCCGATCGCCATGGCGCCCCACTGGCCCAGATTCCCGAACCGCCGGGCGGCGACGGCGCGCTGCCCGCCGCTTATGAGGGGCTGATCGCGCGGACCACCGACGGGACCGTCGAGTTGCTCGATCCCGAAGGCGTCCCGCGCGTGGTCGCCTATTCGCCGGCCGACGCCGGGATGCGGGGACTGTTTTTCGCGGTCGGCCTGGACAAGCGCGTGGTGCGGGCCCCGGTCGAGACGGCTTGGCGATTTGGCCAGTTTTCCCTCGGGCTGGCCTTGGCGGCGGCGATCGCGGCGGCGATCGGCGCGCATCGCCTATGGCTGAAGCGGCCCATCGAGGCGATCGTGGGGGTGGCCGAGGGCTGGTCGCGCGGCGATTTCTCGGTCCGCTTGCAAGCGCGGGGAATCGAGGAGATCGCTCATCTGTCATCCGCCCTGAACGCCGTCGCCGAGGCCGCCGCCGATCGCGAGCGCAGCCTTTCACTCGCCGCCTCGGTCGAGCGGCGCATGGCCGACATCTTCGCCAGCATCAGCGACGGCGTGGTCGAGGTCGGCGCCGACGGACGCATCGCCTTCGCCAACGACAAGGCGCGGTCCCTGCTGGCGAGTGGACGACGGCTGGTCGGCGAGGATCTGCGCGACATCCTTCCCAACCCCGAGTTCCGCGCCGCCTTCGAGCGGGTGGCGGAGACCGGTCGGGCCGAGGAGGTCGAATCCTGGCACGAGGGGGGCGCCCATTGGTTGACCGTGCGCGCCGTGCGCTCGGCCGAGGGCATCGCCGTCGCCATCGCGGACGTCACCGCCCGGCGCTCGGCCCAACTGGCCCTGCAGCAGGCCGACCGCGAGCGGCGAGCGGCGCTGGCCCAACTCGAGACTCTGCTCGAGAACGCGCCGCTGGGCTTCGCCTTCTTCGACGCCGAGCACCGCTTCGTGCGGCTGAACGACGTGCTGGCGCGAATCGACGGCATGTCGGTCGCCGCCCATCTGGGGCGCCGCATCGAGGATTTGATGCCGGCCAGCGGCGCCGCCATCGTTCCCATCCTGGACGAGGTTCTGGCCACCGGGCGCGCCGTCGCCCATCACGAGATGTCCGGCGAGACCCCCGCCCAGCCCGGTGTGCGAAGGCACTGGTTGACCAGCTTCTACCCGGTCGATTCGCCAGGCGACAGCCGTCATGTCGGCGCCGTGGTGATGGAGATCAGCGCGCTCAAGGAGGCCGAGCGCGACCTGCGGGCCGCCAAGGAGGAGGCCGAGGAGGCCAATCTCGCCAAATCGAAATTCCTGGCCGCCGCCAGCCACGATCTGCGTCAGCCGGTGCAGTCCTTGCTGCTTCTGGCCTCGGCCCTGCGCACCGCGCTCGATCGGCACCCGGCGCAACGGCTGGTCGATCACGTCACGACATCAGTGCAGTCCTTGCGGCAGCTTTTGGAATCGTTGCTCGACATCTCGCGCCTGGACGCGGGCATCGTCGAAGCGGACATCCGCCCCGTCGAGGTCGGTGAATTGCTGGATCGACTGCGCGACGAGTACGCCCCGCGCGCCGCCGCCGCCGGCCTGCGCCTCCGGGTCGTCCGCCGCGGTGGCATGGTGGCCACCGACCCGGTGCTGTTGCAGCGCGTGCTGCGCAATCTGGTCGAGAACGCCATCCGCTATACGCGAAAAGGCGGCATCGTGGTTGGTTGTCGGCGGCGCGGCGACCGCCTGCGCATCGATGTGATCGACAGCGGCATCGGCATCCCGCCCGAGGAGCATGGCCGCATCTTCCGCGAGTTCGTGCAGATCGACAACCCGGCGCGCGACCGCAATCTTGGTTTGGGATTGGGACTCTCGATCGTCAAGCGACTGGCCGAGGTGCTGGGCGCCCGGATCTTCGTCGAGTCGACGCCTGGGGTCGGCTCGCGCTTTTCGGTCGAGGTGCCTCGAAGCGCGTCCGAGGTCGAGCCGGCCCGCCCCACCGTCGCCGAGGCGCGCGGCTTGGCGGGACGCGTGCTGGTCATCGACGACGAGCCGCTGCTGCGTCTGGCGCTGACCCTCCAACTGGGCGATTGGGGACTCGAGGTGATGGACGCCGCCGATGCGGATCAAGCCGTCCGGCATGTGCGCCTCACCGGCGTGGCGCCCGACGTGGTGATCGCCGACTACCGTCTGGCCGACGGCCGAACCGGCATCGAAGCGATCGCGGCGGTGGCGGCCGTGGCCGGGCCGTCGCGACACTCCGTCGTTCTGACCGGCGACACCGCTCCCGATCGGATCGCCGAGGTGCGGCGCAGCGGCCATCACCTGCTGCACAAGCCGGTCTCACCCGACGTCCTGCGCAAGCGGCTGGAGTCCTGGCTGTCCCCGGTCGCCTGAAGCCGGGACCAGCGGCACCTCGATCGCGAACAGCGATCCCCCGCCCTCGGTCGATCGCAGCGACAGCGGATGATCGAGCAGCCGGGCGCAACGGCTGACCACCGACAGCCCCAGGCCGAGGCCGATCGAGCGGTCGCGGGCCTCGTTGTCGATCTGGTAGAAGTCCTCGAAAATCAGCGCGTGTTCGGCGGCGGGGATGCCCACCCCGCTGTCGTGGACCTCGATGCGCAGACGGTCGCCCCGCCTGCGGCAGCCGATCAGAACCCCGCCATTCCGGGTGTAGCGGATCGCGTTCACCACCAGGTTGCGCAGCATGCGCGCCAGCAGGACGGGGTCGCTGTCGATGATCGCCCCGCTGGGAACCACCCGCAGCGACAGGTTCTTGGCCGCCGCCACCGGCGCCGACTCGTTGGCCAAGCTGGCGAGGACGTCTTGCACCGCAAAGGCCTTGCGGTGGACCGGGGTGACGCCGGCCTCCAGCGTCGACACGTCGAGCAGCGCCGCCAACAGTTCCTCGCCGCTCTCCAGGGCCTTCGAGGCCATCTCGACCGCCGGGAAACTGTCGCTGTCCGCAAGTCTGTTGCGCAGCACCTCGAGGTAAAGCCGCAAGGCCTGGAAGGGTTGCCGCAGATCGTGACTGGCCGCCGCCAGGAAACGGGCCTTGGCGTGGTTGGCGCGATCGGCCTCGGCGCGCGCCGCCTCGGCCTCGCGGCAGCGGCGCTCCGCCTCTTCGGTCCGCTCGCGCACCGCAGCTTCCAGCTTGGCCCCGCGTTCGCGGTCGGTGGCCATCCGGTTCGCCACCATGATGTAAGCCATCGTCAGGACCGCCGCGGCCATCACCGCCATCACGGAGTCGGCCAGGATGCGCTCGCGCCAACCGGCGATCACCGTGTCGAGTCCGATGCCGAAGCTGACGAACACCGGGCGACCCTCGATCTTGCGGAAGGCGTAGATCCGTTCCTTGCCATCCACCTGCGCGACCGAGCGGAAGCTGCCCGCGTCGGCCGCGCGGGTGGCTTGCATGAACCCGGTTTGCGCCCCCAGCTTCAGGGGCGCTTCGAGGCTGGGGTGGCTGGCGATCACCTCGCCGTCGACCCGCACAATGGCGACCCGAACGTCGGCGTTGCCCTCGTTCAGCCGCTGGAAAATCGAGGTGAAATAGGAGACACGCATGCTGGCTGCGATCACGCCATCGAACCTGTCGCCGCGGCCGCGTCGTCGCGCGACGACATAGATCCAGTCGTCATCGAAGCGGCTGAGGAACGCGCCGCTGACGTGGAACCCAGGCGATGCGCGGCTACGCGCGAAGAAATCGCGATCCGACACGTCCTCCAACAGCGGTCCAGTCCGCGTGCCGGCCACCATGCGTCCCTCGGGATCGATCAGGAACAGATTGAGCAGTCCGCCGGAGAAATTCAGCAGCGGACCGAGGTCCCGGTTTTCACCCAGTTCGTCCCAGGACAGGCCGCCGGTTCGGGCCTCGGCCAGTTCGACCATCATCTCCTGGTTTTCGAGCACCCGGCTGACATGCTCGTGCAGCAGGTCGGCGTTCTTGCGCGCGTCTCGATAGGCGTCCGCGACGCGATCCTGCCATCCGGTCAAGGCGACCATGCCAAGCGCCATGGCCGGAAGAACGCCCCCGAACGCGATCGCCTTGCCGTAATCGCGCCAGTCCATACGCCGCCCACGCCGATCCCTCGATTGGGCAACCCTAACGGAGCCCGACCGCGCCGACCATCATACCTAAGGGAGGGATTACCCTCAGAATGGGATTTCGTCGTCCAGGTCGGCCGGGCGGTCCCAGCCCGA